>JAITSL010000035.1 GCA_031287855.1 Candidatus Endomicrobiellum roisinitermitis | reverse complement strand
GCAGCTTATGAGCAATAAACATTTAATATTACAAATTAGCAGTGTTTGAAGCTAAATACATATAAGTCTTTGTTGTCTTATCATTTTGCTAGTTTGCTAATTTGATTAAATGTTTGTTGCGATTGATCTAGTAATGTAGATAAGAGTCTAAACTAGACCAAACTAACTATTTCTGTGTCAAGCGACTATTGGCCAAATTAGATTGCCAAATAGTTTTATTTTGGCATTTGACAAAAAGTATTAACTATAGTATATACTTTCGTATGTAATAGAAAAGGCAATATGAGGGAAGGTGTTATGGAAACGGTAGTTAAAAAGTGGGGTAATAGTTTAGGTGTAAGGATTCCTAATACAATTGTTAAAGAGATGCCTTTTGAAGACGGCTCGCTTGTTGAAATAAACAGTAATCATAATGAAATTATTATTAAACGTAAACAAAGAATTAAATTGCCTACCCTTCTTAAAAATATTAATAAAAAAATATTCATGCAGAAACTAAAACTGGTGTTGCAATAGGTAATGAAATATGGTAGAAAAGATTCCCTGAACGTGGTGATATAGTTTGGCTTAATTTTGATCCGCAATGTTGGACATGGACAAAAGGGAAAGCATCCTGCACTAGTAGTTTCTCCCCTTGAGTATAATGAAAAAATAGGCCTAGCTCTTTGCTTGCCTAGTAACAAGTAAAGTAAAAAACTATCCTTTTGAAGTTAGAATTATAAATAAGAAAATAGATGGAGTTGTATTGGCAGATCAAATAAAAAGTTTGGATTGGAACAAAAGAGAAGTTTCTTTTATAACAAAAGTATCAGAAAATGAAATGGAAGAAGTAATAAATAAAATTATTGTTTTAATTACAAATTCAGATTAACTTAATATACAATATTAGCAATGGTTAAATGTTTATACGTGTTTATTTATATTTTATTATGTTATAATACTTGTTGATTTAAAAATTTATATAAGAATACAATTTTGTTGTGACTGTAATTTTTGATTGTTTTAGATGTGCTATTTGTAAAGGATGTGATATGGGTTAAAACAATGAAAAGTATTATTGCAAACAACACTATAGTTTCTGTTTTTATAGCAATTTCTTTGCTATTAAACATTTTGTTTACCTCTTTCCTTTCAAATGTTGACACTTGTTTACTTTGCCAAAAAAAAGAAATTTTCCAATTTAAAAGTCATCTATGCACAATTTATGGTGCTATAAATATTCCAATAAAATTGGCAAGTAAAATATTAAGACGTAATATAAATATAGAAAATAATTTAAAAACTTTGACGCATGATGCCAACTCTGTTTATTGTATAATCAAAAAAGGTAAAACAAACAATGCTAGTCAAAAAGATATGTTTTTGGACGTCTTTTTAAATTCTTTTATTGGTTTTAAATCTAAAATTTTTAAGAATCATCCAAATTATAAGTATAAGTGTAATATAACTAGATTGTTTAACATTTCTAAAGTAAACTACGAGTTTAAACTTATACTAATTTTTTTAATTATGATATTGTCTCTTCCAAGAGGGGTCCCTGTATTTATAAAAATTATCAATAAAAATATATCTACCTACCAATTTTATTTTGATAAAGTTGGTTTTATTATTTACTTACCATTATTTACGATTACTTATAATAATTATATTAATAAATATTAAATAATACGGAGGGCCTTCATGCACTGTTTTGTTGAGTGTACATTAAATGGTTTAAGTGTATTGTTTAAAAGGTTTTTAAGCTTTATTCTAAATTGTAAACAGTGGTACTATGAGCTAAATTCTGTAAAAATAGTTTCTATCATATTAATAAACTGTCTATTACTTACATTTGTGTATGGTCAGTCTATTGCTCAAGTAACACAAAATATAAAAGCTACAGAGCAATTTAAGCAGATATTCAATGATTTTACACTTCCATATTCTTATGGGAAGATTACATCAGCAAATTATGCTGGAAGCGATACTGTTATTATAAATATACAAGATTTGCATTTACACCCTGAAGCTCAAAAAAATATAAGTAATATTATATCGACTTTTGATAAAGAGTTTGGATTACAAAATATATATTTAGAAGGTGCATATGGGCAAGTAGATACTTCTTGGCTTGCTAATATAAAAGAGAAAGGTAAAAAAGAGGAAACAATAAATTCAGTTTTTGCAACAGGTGCTTTAACTGGTGCAGAATACTATTCTGCTATGTCAAATAAGCCGATGATAATTAAAGGGTTAGAAAGTCAAGCGCCTTATTTAAACAATTTAAAAAGGTTCGGGGACATTTTATATGCTCAGGATGAAATTACAAAAGTTTTTAATAGCATGGAAAGTAATGTTAAGTATCTTAAATCTTTGTATTTTAATAGAAAGCAAAATAAAATAGAAGAATTGTCAAAAAGATACATATCTGGAGATCTAGAAGCTAAAAAATATTTTATTTTGTTAAACAAGTACGCTGACAGCTTAGGTGTTGATTTGAAAAAGTATGAGAATATAAGTTTATATATAGAACTTTTAAGTTTAGGCAGGCAAATAGATTATGAGAGATCTACAAAAGAATTGCAGTTATTGATATTAAAGTTAAAAGAATTATTGCCTTATGGTGCCTATAAGATGATATTGGACTCAACGTCAGATTTTAGTGATATTGATAGGTTGTATACATATCTGGTTAGATTGTCTAGGAAAAATAATATAGATTTGTCAGTAAATTTTCCTGAACTTAACAAGTTTTTTAATTATGTAGAGTTAAGCGAAAAAATAAATCCGATGGACATGTTAAAAGAAGAGCAGAGGTTAAAAGAAGAGCTAAATATAGCATTTGCCTATGACACTGGAGAAAAAGAAATAGCTTTTCTGTCTGGATTTATGCCATATCTTAAGGATTACCTATCTAGTAAAATAACCTCTGACGACTATAATTATTATGGAAATAATATAAAGAAATTTAAAAGATTATGGACCAAATATATAGACAACCAAAAGTTAAAAAGTTTAAGTAAATATGAGAATACAGCAGAAATGTTCTATAAAATAAATTTAGATAGAAATAATTATTTTATTGAAAATATAGACATTATAAAAGATTCAAGCAAAATATCTAAAGAGTTTACGCAAGATCTGTCTGAAGCAGATAAAGTAATACAATCTTTAAAAGAAGCAAAAAATGTATCTATGGTAATAACAGGGGGATTCCACACGCAAGGCGTTTGTGAATTGCTTAAAGAGCAAGGTATATCGTATGTGGTAATAACGCCTAATGTAAGCGGAGAAGTAAAGTTAGCTGAAGACGTTTATTATGCGTTAGCAAAAGAGCAAAGTAAAATACTTTTTCAAGCGCTTGCTACATTAAATTTAACACAAGTTCAAGAAGAGTTAAAACCTGTTATGCTTACAGAAATACTAACTCAAAAAAGGTACACAATTGAAGCAATAAACGAAGCTTTAAAAACTGTTTTAACACAAGGTGAGACAGCTCAATTAACAGGTAGTTTAAACAATTTAGATACTTTAGAGTTAAAAATTTCAAGAAATGGTCAAACGACTGCCTACAATTATAAAGATTCAGGATTTGAAGTTAAACCTGTTAGCGCATCTGCTCAAACGCAAGAAGAAGCTCAAGTACAAGGTAACCAAAAGTCTAGAAGTAGCATATGGTCTTCAGTTAAAAGTTTTATAGCTATAAGCGCTGTATCTGCAGCAATTGTAGCTGGGTCAAGTGTGGCAATAGGTCTTGCAGTTGTAACAGGGTTTTTTTGGTTTTTAGCTCCACTTATATTTTTTGGTCTTTTATTTATAGGGAATATGTTTTTTATGGGATATGAGCTATACCAAGATTCTTTTTTAGCAAAAGAAGACTCTACTCCTAGTGATGTGCCTGAAGGTATGACAGATGTTTATATGTTTAAGAAATTGCTTCAATCATTACCCCAAGATGTAGCAAAAGAGTTCGCAGCAGCAGCTTTGCAAGTGCCTTTGGATTCTGTTGATAGTTTATTGTACGGATATGCTAGTGATTTAGCTAAAAGACTTCAAGATTTAAATTTGACTGATGTCGGCGCTGCCATGGAAACTGGCAATGCAGGTATAAAAATAAATTATGCAATGATTAGGTCAAAGTTTTTTGACAAGTCTGGCAAAAACATAGTAAATCAGCCAATGCTAGAAGTTTTTGTTAAACATGAGTTAAGGCATGAGTCTTTTAGAACATCTACAGTATTTTTTGGGAAATTTGTTCATTCAAGACCTTGGCTGGAAGAACTTATAGTTTCTGCAGGGGATTTGTTCACTGCTATTGGTAATTTTTTTAGGAATTTATTTGGTAGTGCGAAATTAAAACAAGTGACAGAAATAAATTTAAATTCATATACTGACATAGAACAGTCGTTGACAATTCTCCTAGGACGTGACAGTAGAGAAATATCTCAGAAAATACAGACTTTTTGTATGTTAAACCCAAATATAAATCTTACAGAAGAAATTTTTACAAATTTGGGATTTAGTAAAGAAGATGCTAAAGTTCTTGCAGGTGTAAAATTTAATTTAAATGTTAATGCTCAAAGCTTGAATTTTGGAGATATGTTATCTTCAAGTCAACCACTAGAGCTTGTAAAACAACTTATAAACACAGGTAATCCTGACGCTGTTGTTGTAGCAAGAGCAATGGAATTGTTAGGTTACACTTCAGCTGATACTTTTGAAGGATTTAAAAGTATAGCAAGAGGTGCAGTTGGTGATACTTATGCTGCAAAATTTAAAGAATTAAAAGAAACTTTAATTCAGGAAGTAAACAATAATGTAGTAGCAGAAATCATAAGAAACGAACAAACCTTATCTGAAGTATTTTCAAAAGGGTTCTTTACGCCGCAACTTATAGCATTGCAGAATATGCTAGCTTGGCAAGACATCAATGAAAACGACATAAAAACTACTATTGAAAACTTTTATGTAGCTAATAATCAAACAGTCATTTCGTTTCAGGGTTTGTTTGAAAGTTTGGTAAGACAAAAACTTTCAGATAAGTTATATGCTTTACTAGAAAATATATTACCTCAAGAATTTAAAACGCAACAAACTAAAAATGTTTTGTTTGAGACTGTAGTCACTCATTTATCTGTTGATTTAGGCAATTTGACAGAGGCTTTAGTCAATGCTAAAGAGCTATTACTTAAGCAAGTTATAGATAAGAATCAAAATGAGTTAGATTTGTTAAGTGTGTCTGTTGCGAAACAGAAACAAAATGTTACTGAAACAGAAAAAAACAATTTAGCTGTTTTAGACAGGGATATAAACAATGCATTAAAAGAATATTCATTTGGTGTTGTAGATCAATCACAATACAATCAACAAGCATTAGAGTTTGTAAATACTATAAAAGGTGCTTTTATAACAGAAAATAGTTGGGAACAGTTAAAAAGTAAAGAGACTAGAGATAATCTTGTTAATTTTCTTAAACAATATTACGATGCAAGAATTGTAGAATCAAATATTAGGTTTTTTGAATCTATAACAAGTAAAAATGAGGCTTTAGGTACTTTAAGTAGGTTGCTTGCTACTTTGGTTAAAAACAGACGTATATACAATGACGTCAACTTACAAAGGGCTCTTGCAGATATATTCCCTCTTTCTATGCAGTATTCACACAATACAATGCTAAATGGGCAGTCGCTAATTTTGCAGGATTCTATTGATCAAGAAGGTTTAGTTTCTGATATAAAAACATATATGCTTATTTTAGCGGATCTAAATAGCTTTTCTAGAAAAGACACTCCTGAAAAACAAAAGGCACAATCTTTAATTGCAAATTATGGTAAATATGCTTTATCGGTTTTAGATTATACTATAAATAATGGATCTGTTGCTTTTAAAAGTGGCTCAACACTTAAAGATATACGTACCTCTCTGTTTAATATTGTCAAAAATTTAGGTGTAGATGTCTCTAATATTGAGCATCCACAAGATCGCTTGTTTGCTCAACAACAACCACAATTAACTCAAGCAGAACAAGAAAGGTTGTTGACGAAGTTGCCTGTAGAAATAGAAAATTTAGAAAAACAAACAAGAGAGACTAAAAATGATAAGCAATTATTAAAGAATTTGATCGATTCACAAGGTAAATTAGATGACGCCATCTTTGCAGGAGAGAATGTGTTTGCAAGCGCAAGGCGGATGGTAAGTAGTATAAGAAACATTATGCAAACGGTCATTGATAAGGGGGATTTTAATATAGATGATGTTGAGCATCTAAAAGATCTTGCTCAACAATGCAAGGCTAATATTCTTGCAAATAGTTCTGACCCTGACTTAAGCGTAGATATATATGATGCCATGGTGATAGTTCCTTTAGATATTTTGATTATGCAAAAGTCTGCAAATGCTATAGATATTAAGAAAGCTCTATCCATATTATCTGCTGCTGTTGACGGTTTGTTAAGATTGCAAGCTAATTTTAAAGCTGTAAGTTTTGAGCATTTTTTAAAAGATGAAAATGATACTAATATAAATTTTGCTTTAAAAGAGGGAGAGGTTTCTAATTTATATCTAGCTTTAACATTTTCCAGATTTGCTACAGTTTTAAATGATTTGGGTTCAGCATACCAAACGCTTACAACAGATTTGGAAACAGCTGTTACAAGCAGACAACAAACTGCAATAATTTTAGAGAGATTACGTTATTGGTTGCCTGCTGGCAGTGCAGCAAAAGAATTTGCAAGGATTGATTTAGTTAATACTGTTAATGATACTATTTCAAAATTTCAAGAAGTTTTGTCAGATGGGAAAGGTTCCTCTCCAAGAATTACTTTAGCAAATCTTAATACTTTAAAATCTTTACAGCTAGTTCAAAGTGATTATCAGCAAGCAATTTCGCAAATAGAGCAACCTTCAGCATATACAATCCCAGAAGAGCGCGTTACTGAGGCTACATCAGTTACTACGCAAACAGAGTCACAAGAGGGAACTCAACAAACTCAAGACTTATCGCAATCAGAGCCGCAAGCAACAGAAGAACAAACTCTAACTCAAGAAGAGCAAGTATCTCAAAAAGAACCTAAAGAAACAACTCAAGGAATAAAAATTGAAGAAAAAGCAGTACAACAAATTCAAGAATTATCTGACCAAGAGCTAAAAGATACTGATGATTTAAAGCAGATGTTAACAAGAGAGAAAATAGACACAGCAACTCAAGATAAAATTCTTTTTGAAATAGCAAAGCAAAGAATGACTCATGGTAATGATTATGAAAGCGGGTCACAGGCAATAGAAGATTATCTTCTTAAAGAATATAAATTCTCACGAAAGTTAGCTAGACAGATATCAAAAATTAAACTTTCAACGCCTAAGTTTGATGATATATTTAGTTCAGTAAATTTGCAGAATGCGCAATTGTTTCAATTGTTAAGCGAGAAACTGATAGATACTATGTATCCTGAAGCTATGCAAACAGGGGACATGATAAATTTTTTATTGAAAAATAATGTTTTAAATTCACAAGAATTGCAAGGTTTTATAAGATCTGTTACAGGTAAAAACGATATTGAAAAATTTGAAGATATTAAGTTGAAATTAGAAAAAGAAATATTTAAAACGGCAGTAAAACAGTTTAGTACTGGAACTATAAAAGAGGGTATTTTGGGACAAGTTCCCCCTACTACATCTAGATTGTTGGGTTTGTGGAAATTTGCAAGCAAATTAAATAGTGAAGTTTTTGATGAAGATAGCATTAAATTTTTAAAAAGTGTATTAAATACTGACTTTTATTTTGGTAAAGAGATTGTAGAATTTTGCGATGTAAAATTCCCAAGTCTTTTTATAAATAGCTTATTTGTAAATGATATAGACAGTATATTAAAGCCAGAAGAGAAACAAAAGGTGACTGTTTCTTTAAAACAGAATAAAGAATCTCTTTTTGATGCACAGCCTACACCATATTATTTAGCAGTCAAAAAGTTTGATCCTGATTTTGCAAAAACAATATTAGATGAGCGTATAGCAAAAGAATTAAATCGAAACGTAAATTTTTTTAATATACTTAAGGGCATTCTTAGTGATTCTCCTTATTTAAAAGGGATACTATCTTCTCTAAGTCCGACATATTTTGCAAGAGGCAGTATTCGCGTCCATCTGGACAAAAATGTTAAATTTTTAAATAGCTTGCTAGACACCAACTTATACTTTGGAAAAGGTCTCGTAGAATTTATTAATGATAGTGATCCAGAGTACTTTATGAATCCAGATTTTTTAAAGATAGCAAGAAAAATATTAAAACAAGAAGAATTAGATCGAATTGCTAGTTATATTATTAAACAGAAGGAAAATAAGATTAACAGAAACATATCTGCTTCTGAAGGAGATGCAATTGGAGTTCTTGCAAGTTCAGAATTTATAAGAACAAATTTCCCACAAGAAATCGAGTATTATGAGGTCTTTCGTGTAGCAAACGATAATAAAAAGTTGTTGGATTATTTGCAAGATAAAACTCAAGAGTTGCGCTATAGGCTTTACGCTTTTGCACAGTTAAAATCTAGAGGAGTACAAGATGTTGATGGTGTTAATGTAGACACAGTAGCAATGGCTTTAAAAAATGACATTGAAGAAATGCTACAAGCAAAAAGTTTAAAGCATACGGAATCGTATTTTGATTTGAGAGCGTTAATAACTGGAATTAATTTAATAGCAAGTGAGAAAGTAATACAAGAAGTGGAACAGGTAGGATTTAAAGATAAGGCAGATAAAATAAAAAAAGATGAACAGAGTATGTATCAACAAATATTACAGGCTGGTTTTATTGAAGGTGAGAGTTTTAACGCTGATAGCAATTTAAATTTTGTAAGAAACTTGGAAGGAATTCAGTATTTTGGCAAAGATCCATATGACGCTTATTATACGGTAATAGCGCACGAATTAGGACATAGATATTTGTTCAGCTTAGGTGTTAGTGGTGAGCAGAAAGCAGTAAGTATGTTTCATGAGCAGTTTGCAGATTCAGTTTCAGGTGTATTTAATTCGTTTTTATTTCAAAAAGACATATCAGAATTATCGATGATTACGAGTGAATCTAAGGGATTTAAAGTATTTGCAGTTCAACAAACAGAAGAGGCAGGTACTCAGGAAGTACAGGCAAAAAGAAGGGAAGCGTCATCGCAAGAAGAGCATTCTGCAGCAAGAGGGTTGATGAATTCAATTAAAGTAGCATTAGGCGCAATGGGAAAACAGTTTAATTTTAGAGCATTGCTAAAAGCATCTATAGTGTTAGCTATTACAGGTACTCAAGCCTTGTTTGGAGTTGGACAACAAGCTGAAGTTGCAAAAGAAGTGATATTAGGTGTGTCAAGGGCTATGGTAGAAGTTGATCCTAATTTTGATAGAGGAGAATTCCTACACCAATTTATAAAAGAGGAAGGAGTTGGTTTTAAAAACTTAGAAGAGGAACAAAAAGTTTTTGGTAGAGATGCAAAAGGGCAACAAGCTTTGTACGATTATCTTGTAGCAAAACATAAAAATGAGAAAGAACCAGCACTCTTAGGGAATGATTTGTATGATGAGGAGTTGCGATTTATAGACAAATATAATAGTGAACATATTCAAGAAAGAGAATCTGTAGTAGAAAAAACTCAACAAAAGGCAACAAAGGAAAAAGAAACAAAAGAAGAAGTGCAACCTATAGAAGAAATATCACAAGCAGAACAGGAGTTTTTAAGAAATACATCTGGTGCTGCTGGACCTACAAGATCAGCACAAACAATATTGCAACAACCTTCATTTGCAAACCAGGTATCGTACGCAACTGAAACAGGGGGGACTGTACATTCTTTTATATGGTGGGTAGGAGTCATTTTAGGATATTTAACAATTCTGCCAGCAGCTGTTTATTGGTTATTTAGGTTGTTTTCTTATCTTTTTGGTCCTACGGCAGTTGACAAACTGTTAGAAAAAGCAAATAAGCTTGAAGACAGCACTACTAAAAATGAAGAATTGTTAAATGCTGTAGATTCAGTAATTGTAGAACTTGAACATGCCGATCCTACAAACGCTAAAGAAATAGAACGCAAAAGACTGGCGGTTGCTAAAATAGCTGTAGCTTTGAACAAGTTGATAGTGTCACCATCATTATCTCAAGCTCAAAAAGAAGATTTAAAACAAAAGTTAATTGTAGTTACTGAAGAGAAAATTACTTTAACAAAGATGGTGTTTACTACTACTAATAAAGCAGAAACACAAAATCAGATACAGACTATGTTTAGACAATTGATGGTAGATAGTGTGAATAATTCAATAGATACCTCATTGTTACATAATGTTAGTAGCGGGAATATTGTGGTCAACAATAAGTTAATTGATGTATTAAAAGATACTAATTTATCTAACCAAGATAAGTTACTAGAGATTAAAAATATTATGACGTCTATTACGTCTAGTTCTGTAAGTGAACTTGATGAGTTTTTTAATAATAGTATTATCTCAAAAACAGATCTAAATGAAAAAAGAGCAGGCTTAGGGGCTGTTATATTTATTGTAGCAAAGATATTATCAAATAAAGCAAATCTGGATGCAGATAATTTAATGCTTTCAGTATTACTTAGTAAAATAGCATTTGATATAACTGATGTAAAAAAAATGTTACCGACAACTATAAGCCAAAATGTGGTTACTTTAGCAAATACATTAAATAAATTAGCTTTTGTATATGAATTACAGGGGAATACTGCCGAACAGAATAATATAAAAAATATGTTAAGCACAATGTTGCAACAAGAAATTAGTGTAACAGATGGAATATCTCAAGGTTATGCAGGTTATTCTAGTGATTCATATAAAGATTTTTCTAAAAAATTGTTAGAATCTCGCGTATCTTTAGAAAAAATATTGAGTAAATTAAATATTTCAGATACAGGAGAACAGGCGCTTAGATATATTAGACAAAGAAATGAAGTATTAATGAATGAAATTGTTTTTGATGCAGATGTATCAGCGACTAGTGTTTATAAAGGCACTCTAGCAAATCTAGATGAATTGATAGCATATACAGCACCAGAAAGTTTAATACAAGAACAGTTTCCATATGATGCAGGATATTTTGAAATTCTTAGAATATCGCAAGATGATCAAGCTTTGCTAGATATAATGCAAGATACAAATAAAGAAATGCGTTATAGACTTTATGCTTTTGCACAGTTAAAGTCTAGAGGTGTGCAAGGTGTGAATGGTGTTAATATAGATGTAGCATCATTGGCTTTAAAAGATGGCGTTAAAACTATGTTGCAAGCAAAAAGTTTAAAGCATACGGAATCGTACTTTGATTTAAGAGTGTTGGTAATAGGGATTAATTTAGTAGCAAGTGGGGAAGTAATAAAAGAAGTGGAACAAGCAGGGTTTAAAGATAAGGCAGATAAAATAATAAAAGATGAGCAGAGTATGTACCAAAATGCGTTAAAAGCTAATTTTGTTGCAGGTGATAGCTTTAATGCTGATAGCGGTTTGAATTTTGTAAGGAGTTCCAACAGGATAAAATTGTTCGGCACAGATGTATATGACGCTTATTATACGGTAATAGCTCATGAATTAGGACATAGGTATTTATATAGTTTAGATGTTAGTGGTGAGCAAAAAGCAGTAAGTATGTTTCATGAACAATTTGCAGATTCAGTTTCAGGAGTATTTAATTCATTTTTGTTTCAAAATGACATATCAAAGTTATCGATCATTGCCAGTAGCAGCAAGACATTTAAAGCGTTTAGATCTGCCCAAAGAGTAGAAACACAAAGTCAAGAAGAAATAGAAAGCTTGGCAAAAACAAGGGAAGAATCATCACAGGAAGAGCATTCTGCAGCAAGAGGGTTGATGAATTCAATCAAAGTAGCATTAAAAGCAATGGGTAAACAATTTGATTTTAGAGCATTACTAAGAGCATCTATTGTTTTAGCTGTTACTGGCCAGGCATTGTTGTTTGGTGTGGGGCAGCAGGTTGAAGTAGCAAGGGAAGTAGTTTTTGGAGTGTCTAGTGCTATGGAAGAAATTGACCCTAACTTTGATAAAGGGGAATTTATATATCAGTTTATATCTAAAGAAGGAGTTAAATTTAAGAACTTTCAAGAAGAGCAAGCGGTTTTTAGGGACAATAATGAAGCATCATTAGTATCGTATCTTAATGCAAAACAAAGGCATAATAAAACATTATCACAAGAAGAACAAGCATTTTTAAGTAATGTTTCTGTGCAAAGTGGTTATGGGCAGCCTGTACAACAAATAGGACAAGAAGGAGCAACCGCTGGTAGCAGAACAACAGTAGTAACTCTTGGTATGCAGGAATCTATTGCCAGCGCGAGATTTACTTCAATTACAGCAGGAGTATTAGCATTTTTTAATACTGGCGGTTTTGTAGCTCTTGTTGTGTTACTTTCTTTGAGTATTATTACAGGTTTGGGTGCTGTTATTGCAGCAGCTATAGGGGCATCTGTCCTTGCTATTATAGGCACTATATCTATAATGTCTTCAATATATGAAAGTAACCAAAAAAGAAGTATAAAAGAATTAGAAAAATCAGGGGCAGTATTATCTGAACATGAAAGCAGGTTAGTGTTTGCTAAATTAGTAAGATCGTTGCCTCAAGAAACTGCAATTAAATTTGTACAAGCCGTTTTTGATAATGTAAATTTAGTAAACGATTATTTAAATATTGTATCTGGCACAAATTGGCAAAATGATATTGAAACTAATGAAGCTATTGTAAATGCTCTAAATGGTGCTGTGATAAATAACAACAGTGTGGTTATGGAAACTACAGATGCAGGTAAAATACTTTTTTCTCCGTATATTGTAAGAGCATTACTTAATAATCCTACAATGCTTAGAGTTGTTGTAGAGCACGAATTGCACCATTTAGAATACGCAAAATCAACAAGTGGTTTGAGAAGATTTATTCATAGAATTTTCCCTGGGTTAGAAGAATTTATAGTATCCTTTAGAAATGTTTTTAGATGGTTTAGAACAAAATTACAAGATAGTTGGAGAGAGTCTAGAGGGGTGTCTGTTGTTTGGAACTTACCGGAAGGTTTAGCACTTGGAGATATTTTAGTAAAAAAAGTAAACGAGCAAGGCTTTATAGATGCTCCAAATATACAAACTGGTCATGTACAGCTGGTCGATGGGAGAAGAGGGACTCTTAGTTATAAAGTTACAAGGAATGGGCTTGAAGTCCCTAATTTTGAGTTTGGAAAAACAAAGTTTGATGCAAAAGATATTGGTAATGTTGAAATTACATACACTTTTATGCCTGATACGTATACTTTGTCCTTTGCAACAAATGACGCTAGTTCTACGCCTGTAGAGCAAGAAATAAAGAATGGAGAACCTTTAAAAATTAATGCTGTAGCAAATTTGCCACAAAGAGTAGGTTATAAATTTAATGGATATAAATATGTAAATTCAGAAGGTGAAGTTAGAACTATTACTAGTCAAGAAGTTGCAGACGGTTTTGACATACCTTCGTCTGATGTTACAGGGGATTTAAAACTTCAAGCTTTGTGGGATGCAGAACGTAGTGATGTGATATTTGTTGATGACACCGGAACGCCAATTATAAATGTTGTTAGAGCAGCAGTTACTGGGCAAAATGTACGTATAGCTGGTTTAGGTATGTTTAGTGGTTTTAGACGTCTTGGGAATGCACTTGTTGGTAGTCGTACAGGCATAAAAACTCAAAAAATAACATGGGTGTTACCTGAAGAAATATCTGCTCCTAAAGGACTCCCATCAGCAATTGATGACAGTGTAGCTTTAAATGCTCCTCTTATTGCAGAAGGGAGAGTACAGTTAGAAGATGGTAGATTTGGAGCTGTAAAACGTACAGTTAAAATTGATGGAAAAATTGTTGAAAATTTTCAGTTTGGGACAACTCCCATCAACGGTAAACTTGATATAGAGTATACTTTCACCCCTGAACGGTATAATATTAATTTTGTTGCAAACGGAGCAGATTCAAATGTCCCTCAAGCTGCTAATAACGTTTTGTCAGATAGGGAACTCTATCATGTGAATGCAACACCAACAGAACAGTTGCCAACAAAGTCAGGGTACTTGTTTAAAGGTTACACGTATACAACTAATGATGGCCGCACTATTAATGTTAGCAGAATGGATGTTGTAAATGGGGTTGATATAGACGCTGCAGATATAACAGGCGATATTAGTTTTGTAGCTCAATGGGACCAGAAAGAAGAAGGTGAACAATATGAGGTTGAATTTGCTAACGCAAGTATAGCAAGCAATGTAACAGATAATCTTACACTTAAAGCTGCTGTTTTTGGGAAGCCTTACATTATTAACCATGACATAATTAAAAGTAATGTAACGCATTTGACTGCAGACAAGTGGGAAGTTACAGGATATGTTGTGTCAGTTAACGGTGTAGACATTATGAAAGTTGACGTAAATGACATAAATAGTATTAGGGATGTTACAGTGCCTGTTCAAGATGTTGTCGGTAAATTAAATATACGTTTTTTACGTAATCCCAAGATTACATTTGTGGACAAATTTAGCAATACCTCAAACGAGGTGGCAGTAGAGTCAGGTTCGTTCTATACGCTTAAAGATCTTAATGAAAAAATCAAACCCAGGAGTACGAAAGGAAAAGTTCCTCACTGGTCTAGAAGCGATGGAAAAAGATTAGGTGCTCCTATAACAGAGCCTGTTACTTTTACCTATTCTGAAGAGTTTCATAATATAACAGATTATGAAACTCAAAGCGGAAAACCCAGTTCAAATATTTTTTTGTTAATAGCTAAAGGTATAGCTAAGATATTTAAAATGACATATGATTTTATAGTCTCACCAACACCTGTAAGTAAACTAACAATAGTTAAAAACGCTTTTAAAAATTTAAGTTGGCAGGATGGTGTAAGGTTAGTTTTTAGTGGATTTATTGTAGTTAGCGTAATTGTGCTGTTTGTTCTGTTTTCTGGACCTGGTTTGTTTGGATTATTTTTTATAGCAGCTCTTATTATAGCAGGAGCAATCTTTGCTGTTACTTTGCTAGGTCCTGTTGCTAAAGGATATTTTAGAGCAGTAAGAGATAATGCATCTACAGAAAAAGAGAGGCAAAAATATGCTTATTATTTAGAGGTCTTAGATTTTATACTTGGCATATTAAATTCCAAAGCAAGTACTTCAAAAGCTTTTACTGCAGCAAAGGTTATCACGTATTTTGCCATTACTGCCATAGTTGCACTTGGCTTTTTAGGTTTTGTGTTTGGATTTGCTCTGACGTCTTTGTGGTTTGTCATTGCCGCAAGCGCTGTTTTTGCAATTTTAGCTGTAGGGTTAGTGATTTTTCTGATTATAAAATATAAAACAAGCTTAGCATTTAAGTTGTTAGTTAATGTTATAACAGCTCTTTTTAAAAGTGGCAGTTGGAAATTTAAATTGAATGTAGCTATAGGTCTACTTGTTTCGATAGGTGCATTTGGTGTATTTCTCATAGCGCCTGTATCGCTTGGCTTAAGTTTTATAATTCTATTAACTTCTCTTGTATTCCTTGTAGCAACAGTGGTCTTATTTTTTACTAATAATTATAATTTGAATAGACTAGACCAAAGTTTAAGAAATGTTTTGCTTGAAAATTTTGCCAGCAAGGATACTCCTCATGTTGGAAGGATAAAAAATATAATTGGTGCTTTGGAAGAACAAAAATGGGCAGAATTTGCTTGGAATTCTATAGCATTAGCTTTAGGAATTGATGTCGACTGGACTCAGGTATTAAAACAGACATTAAAACAGACATTAAAGCAAGTAGGCCAAGGAATTTTAAATGCGTCCAAAGTGTTGTACAATGTTATAACTCACCCAATTCAGGCATTAAAACAAGTAGGTCAAGGAATTTTAAGTGTATCTAAAGTGTTATACAATGCTATAGTTCACCCAATTCAGACGTTAAAGCAAGTGGGCCAAGGAATTTTAAGTGTGTCTAAATGGTTGTACAATATTATATCTCATCCTGTAGTTAAGCTTATTACTAAAGGCGCATATGTGTTTGGAAAGCAATGGGCAACTGAAGCAATCCAAAGTATTTATACTAGCGGTATAAATGCAGCACGAGAAGTGAAAAACGTTGTTGTGGCTTATGCGACTGTCGTTGGAGCTTGTGCGACTGAGGCTGTAACTTATGCAACTAATGTCTATGATAACATGACAGATATTTTACCCTCTTTAGATAGAGTACCTGGTAGAGAAGGTTTTAAGTTTGACGGGTACGAAATTACAAGCGAAAACTCGGATATTAAAACTATAATTAGTGCAGAACAAGCAAATACGGATTTTGTTGTTCCTGCTAATATGGTAAATGGAAAAGTGATCATAAGAGTTCGCTGGAAACCTAATATATCGATTAATACAGGAGATGGCACTAGAAGTAAGTTATATATTAGTTCAAAAGAACCTTTAGAAGCAGATGCATCTAATGGAGTTGTAAATCTTGTACGTTATGCAAGTATGCTTACTCCTCCTGCAGGGTATGATTATGGTACTTTGTACTGGACGAGTGGTTTATTTCCAGAACGGACGTTTGCTAGCAATGAGGTGGTTATGGTTGATAAGCCTGGTTCATTTACTCCGCATTGGAAACCTTTACCACAGGTAAGAGTTTCCATTGGCTTTGGCAATTGGAAAAATAGAACAGAAGGGGACACTTCAACTCAAAGAGAAGCACAAGTTGTTGCTAATAGGCTTGGAGGTTCTACTGTTGATTTAAAAAAACTTTCAAAAGAATTGCAAGCTCCACAAGATTGTGACCCAAACAGCTTATACTGGGTTACAGATATAGATACTGTAACTCCCATTACAAACGGGATAGTTACGGCAACTCAAAATACGACATATATCCCACGTTGGAAAAAGTTGGCTGAAGTTGGAAAAATAAGAATTAAAACCCTAGACGGAACTGACATTCTAGGAACTCGCAAAAAAGATGGGACTATTGACCTTGCTAGTATTAGCAGAAAATTAAAAACACCCTCAGGTTATATAGAAGGGTCATTGTATTGGACTTCAGATACTGAACCAGCAAAAAGATTTACGGGTATTATCAATGCAGAGGATGCAAAAAATATTTCAGTTTTAACGCCGCACTGGGTGGAAAATCCATTATATCAAGATAATGTATTTTCAAATGAAAATTATGCAGATATGGATGCGTCTTTTACTAGTCATCCAATAAAATTTTTTAGTGGTGTTATGGAAGGGCAAACTGATAATGTGGAATACTTGCCACCGAGTTTAGTCAGTGGTTTTTCACAGTCTGACGGAGGGTATACATTTCCTGGATTTACTAATTCTTTGTTTGATATGGGACTGTATTGGGTTCCACAACGAGCAGGGTATAAGTTTAGTGGCGTTAAAGTTGTAGCTAAGGATAGAAAAGGGCAAGTAGTACGAAGTTGGAATTTTGATGCTAAATCAGACGGTACGATGGATGCTTTTAATATAGAAAACCAATATGCAATAGGGCCTTTAGAAATCACAATGCAATGGATTTCTGAACAAGACTTTGCAAAACAACAAGAAGAAGCTAAAGAAAGCATAAGGCAAGAAGATGATAAAACAAAACAGGAGTTTCGAAAATCAGTAGATGTAGCAAATGAAAGAAGACAAGAACAAGAAAGAAAAATTAAAGAAGAACTGGAAAAACAAGAGCAAGAAAAAGCTGCTAAAGAAAAAGCGTTAGCAGAACAAAAAGAAGCAGAGCAAAAGGCAGTCCAAGAGAAATTGTTAGCAGAACTTAAAACAGAAGAGGAAAAAGCGGCAAAAAAGAAAACATTTGAAGAGCAAGGAAGAGTAGAGAAAGAAAGAGATGAACAAGAGAGGTTGTTAGCAGTGCAAAAAGCTGCGCAAGAAAAGAGATTAAAAGAAGAGGAAGCTGAAAAAGAAAATATAGGAAAGACAATTCCGTTACTAGTAGAAACAGGCGTTATTGTAAAAATAGGTGAGATTCGTAAGGTGGAAGACAGTTTAACATCAGAAGATTTCCCTATCAAGTATGGACAAGATTTTCATTTCCCCGGACTTGTAGAAAGAGGATACTTTAACTGGATGGGGGTTTTAGGTAGTAGAAAATGGATGCCGTACGTTGGCGGTTTTGAATTTAATGGTCTTGAAATAGTTGTTGGAGGAAAGTCAATAATTATTAGTAAAGAAGAAGCTATAAAAGGTTTTGACATAAAAAAAGAAGATTTGCAATATAAAAATTTAGGTGAGAAAGCTATAACAATAAGACCTCAATGGCAAAGAATAGAAACAAAACAAAAATCTCAAGAGACTGCTTCTGAAGTAGCCTTGCAGGCTGCACAAATAGCAAGTACTTTAGCAATAGATACTGCTAGAATTACAACGCCAGATAAATTAGCTCAACTTCCACTTGCGGTAATGTCTAAGTTTATGTCAAATATGAGCGAGTTTGAAAATTATCAGACTGAACAAATAAAAATAGCTCAAGGATCTGTAACAAGTTTAAACTATTATATGGACATTGATGATTCTATAGTCCTTGACATGATAACTAACAGCTTGCCTTTTGATGTAAAAGGTGCATTTAGCAAGAATGTGTCTATTAGTGAAGACACTACTCCTGGTGTGGTGATGTCATTTAACCCTGGTGACGGTAAAATACATGTAAGCTATAAAATGCTTAGGGCAATGTTTTTTGATGAACAAGGGAACATTAAAAATAAAGATTTGTTAGAGGTATTTGTAAAACATGAGTTAAGGCATAGAGACTATGCTCTAAACCAAGATCAGCTTAGTAAAATGGTACATAACATAAATGCGCTAGAGGAGTTTATAGTGTCTATGGGTGATATTTACGATTGGATAAACCTTCATCCAGAACTTACAAATTTGCAAATAAATTATGAAGACGCGATAGCTACGGTTATGGCAAATCCAGCATTAGTTGCCATAGCAGCAAAAGTGGGAAGACAGGAGGCGTTTAATATAGCTCAAATGCAAAGCAGACTCTATTATAGAGAAATAGAAGATCAGGTAATAGATTTAGTTGCTCCAGTTTATACTCAAGAACCTAGCATGTTTAATGATGCAGATGCTAAAAAGTCTCCCAGGTTAATAGCAGTTGGAGGACAGATAGGTGCTGGTTCTAGTGAATTAATTCAAGCGCAAGTACTAAAAGATGGAGGATATTCTGCAGCTTTAGTAGAACATATGACTCAGGGAGTTAATGTTGAGAATTACCGTATGCCGGTAAATACAGCATTTAGCGTTGATGGACATGAAATGGTATATGATGTATATGTAAGGGAAGTAGAAGGGGTGCATGTGATAGGATTAAAGCTAAAAGGAGATATAAATAAAGGATTAGATACCTTAGTAAATTATGCAAAAGC
>JAITSL010000033.1 GCA_031287855.1 Candidatus Endomicrobiellum roisinitermitis | reverse complement strand
ATAAACTTATATAAGGGTAAAGATCTATCTAATGTTTGCCGCAGAACTAAAATTAAAAAGCTAAAGAAAAAGGTATTAAATAAATGAAAAATTTCAAAATTTTAAACAAAGATTTTATTAAATCACAGAGTTATATATTTATTACTGTCATAATTTTACAATTGTTTTTTTTAGTAGATCCATTTATATATAAAAAAATTATAGATGAAGCTGTATTAAAAAACAATTTAAATTTATTTTTTAAATATATATATATTTACCTGATTTTTGCTTTAATAAAATTCTTGTTAGAATATTTAGATTTTATATGTAAAGCTCATTTTCAAAATAAAAACTACTTAATATTAAATAATATTTTTTTTACAAAATTTTAAAAAATAAAAGAAAATATATTAAAGAAGAAAGCAGGCGGTGAAATACAACATATTCTTAATAATGACATTAATAATATTTTGGTTTATGTAACATCTACTTTTTCTAATTTGTCAAGTAATTTATTGAGCGCGCTAGTAGCCCTATTTTTTGTTTTCAGATTAAATACAAAAGTAGGACTTATTTCTTTAGCTACTTGCTCTATTATGTTGTTTGTTAGCAATAAGTTTTATAAAAAAAATATAGCATTAGCCACATCTATAAGAGATACATCGAAGGATAAACTAGAGTTTTTGCTTTCAACATATAATTATTCAGGATATATAAAAAGTAATCGATTAATAGGTTTTTTCAAAGACAAATATTTTGGACTTAATAATATATATAATTTTTATTTATATAAAGAATCATGCAATGATATTTTTTCTGACCAGATAAATAATTTTTTAAGGCTAACAATAAGTATTTTAGTGTTAATATTTATGGGTTTGGATTTATTTGGAGGCAAAACTACTTTAGGGACAATATTAGCAGTACAGGCTCTACTACCACTATTTTATAATCCTATGTTGTATTTTTTTAATAGCATAACAAGATTAGGCAAGACTAAAGAATCATTAAAAAGATTAGAAGAATTTGGAAATTATGAGGAAGAAGTTTATGGAAAAGGATTAAAAATAGATAAAATAAAAACCATCAATCTGGACAATATTAAATATTTCCATGATAACAAAAAAATTCTATATGAAAATTTGACTAAAAAAATAGAGATTGGGAAAATAAATTTTATTGTTGGAGCAAACGGTATAGGAAAAACTACTTTATTTAAAATAATCTTAAATTTATTTGATTTAGATACTGGAGATATAAAAGTTAATGATACATCTATAAAAGAGATAGACTTGGAAAGTTATAGGCAACATTTTTTATACACATCACAAGAACCATTTATAATGAAAGGAACTATCTTTGAAAATATAGTTTTAAATAAATCAGTAAATCAAGAAGATTTGATTGAAATATTAAAAAAGTATCATTTATACAGTAAAGTTAATAAATTAGGCGGTTTAGATAAAAAGGTTTCTAGTGGTGGTAAAGAATTAAGTGGTGGTGAGAAACAAGTAATAGAAATTATACGATTTCTTTTAACTGATTCACAGATAATATTAATGGATGAACCTCAAGCAAATGTTGACCAAGAATTAAAAGAGATTTTAGCAGATATAATTGAACACTTTAATCAGTCTGGAGTTACATTTATTATAATTTCCCACCAAGAATTTGGTTTTAAAAATGAAAATACGAAAAATCGACATGTAGTACAATTATAGAAAAAATATATTTGATCTGAGTAAATTTCAATTCAAAGTCTTGTTAATCGTATCTCAACGCTGCAAGCTCATTACCTGAATAATGGGACACTTCAACATCTGCAAGTTTATAAGACCCTCTTGTGACGGTTTAATTTAAAAGTGTAGATTTCCCGCTGCCGGAATGATCCATGATAGCAATAAATTCGCCTTGCTCGATTTCTAAATCAATGCCATGTAAAACTGGCACTTCTAGTTTTTCTAAGTGATATGTTTTTTTGATGTTTTTAAGTTCGATTATTTTCATTGAACCTCCATACAGAGCTCTACAGCTCTGTCACCGTGCCCAGCGATGAAGGTGTGGGCAAAGATAGAGTATATTTACTAATTATACAAGAAATCTAGTGGCTATTAGTATACTTGTTTACTTAGATTTTGCAAGAAGTTTAATGTCGTATACTTTTATACTTAAAATTCGAAAAGGTGATGTATTTTTATTATCTTTTACCTTGAAATTACCAAAGATGATAGCAGCGGCTGCTGCATTTGTCAATGTATTAACATTTTTTATTATGCTGCGTCTTAAAAATTTAGTAAACTATCTGTCTGAATTATGAATTATTTGGCTTATAATTTAAGTTTGAGACTAAGTCTCTTTGGAGGAGATAATAAAACGTTTAAAAAATAGACATTTATTTAGGCTTTATGAATATATTCAGCCTCTTATAAATTATTCTATTCCCAATGAGGATAGCATTTATGTAGATAAAGTTTTAGCTATTGCTCCTCATCAAGATGATGAAGCTGTTGGTTGTGCTGGAACTTTGATAAAACATGTAAAATCTGGTAAACATTTAGAAATTGTTTTCTGCACAAATGATTCACAAGAAAGAATGGAAGAATCTAAAAAAGCTGTAGAAATAATAGGCTCTAAGAAAAATCATTATATGTATTTTCCTGCACGTAACTTAAGTGGGAATAAGGATTTTAAAGAAAGTTTGGGTACTATTTTAAATTCCGTAAAACCAGAAGCAGTGTTTATGCCTTTCTTTTTTGATAAACATAATGACCACATAGCTGTGTCTTGGGCAATTAGTAAACTGGCAAGAAAAATGAATTTGAATTTTATGGTTTATGCTTACTCTGTGTGGTCACCGTTAAATCCAAATTGTTTGTTTGATATAAGTAAAGAATGGGGTATCAAAAAGCAGGCAATAGAATGCTATAAAACTCAACTTGTCACAAGAGATTATATAAAAATTGCTCAAGGTTTGAATCAGTATTGGGGTGAAATTAAAGAGCGGGGCATGATGTATGCTGAAGTTTTCCTTAAAATGACGGTACAAGAATATATATCTTTATGGAGTAAAGTATTTAAATGAGATATAGAATTTTACACATTTTTTCATCTTATTCTTTTGGTGGTGCAGAGAGAACTACGCTTCTTTTAGTTGAAAATTTACAAAAATTTGGAGGTACTGATAATATAGTTGCACTACCTTGTGATAGTCAAATGTACAAAGAAGCAGAAAAAAGAAATATTAAAGTTGTAAATTTTAAAGCAGTTAACTCTTTTGACCCTTGTAGCATTTTAAAACTTATAAAACTTATAAAAAGAAATAATATAAATATATTGCATGTTCATCAAGGTAAACTTTATTGGCCTTCTATTATAGTAAAGTTGTTGTGTTTAAATAAAATTAAAGTAGTTTTTCATAGAAGACAAGACACTAGACATAGCTTTATAAGCAAAAATCATTATAAATTTGCAGATGCCATTATAACTGTGTCACAAGCTGTTGCCAATGGTTTAATAAAATACGAAAAAGTTGATCCTAAAAAAATTACAGTAGTTTATAATGGTGTAAATTTTGAAAAGTTTAATAAAAATATAGATTGTAGTGATGTTATAAAAGAGTATTCTTTAGAAGGGAAAAAGGTTGTAGGTACAGTTTCTCAAATTGTAGATTTTAGAGGTAAAGGTCAAATATATCTTGCCGAAGCTGCCCAGATGCTTAGAAAAGATTTTCCTGATTTGAGATATTTAATAGTAGGCTCAGGCAAAGGGCTACAAGAGCAAAAAGAGTATGCAAAAAAACTTAATGTTGATGATATAGTTTATTTTTCAGGTTACCAAGACAATGTTGCTAAATACATTTTGTCTATGGACATTTTTTGTTTGCTTGCTTGGGATACTGAAGGTATGCCAAACGTTGTTGTAGAAGCAGTATCTTTAGAAAAACCTGTAATTGTTACAAACATTGGAGGCAACCTTGAAGCTTTTATAGATGGTGTTACTGGCCTTATGGTGGAGCCTAAAAATTCTGTTCAAGTTGCAAATGCAATAAAAAGACTTATTTTAAACCTGCATCTTGCAAAGCAGATGGGTGTAGCAGGGAGGAAGTATGTTGAAGAAAAATTTGTTTTAAAAAATACAGTCAAAAATACTTTTGGAGTGTATGAAAGAATACTAAAAAGTATTTAACATATTATTTTTAAAGGTAACTTAAAATGAACAAAGTTTCAGCTTACGTATTAACTAAAAATGTAGAAAAGTATATTAAAGATTGTATAGAAAGTATTAAGTGGGTTGATGAAATTGTAGTTATTGACGATTATAGTACAGATAATACGGTAGAAATTGCTAAATCTTTTGGCTGTAAAGTTATACAGAATAATTTGGAATGTTTTGGTAAACAAAGAAATTTTGCTTTAGAACATTGCACTTACCAATGGATTGTGTGTCTTGATGCAGACGAAAGACTATCTCAACATTTAAGAAAAGAAATAGAATATGAACTTAAAAAGTCTCTAGATTTTGATGTTTATATTGCACCAAGAAAAAGTAAATTTATAAATAAGTGGATTATGCATTCTGGTTGGTATCCTGATTATAGACATCCTATTTTGTTTAACAAAAGTAAAGTAAAATATAAAGATCAACTGGTTCATGAAGATGTAGATTATAAAGGTAAAAAGTTTTATTTTAAAGGCGATATTTTGCATTATCCGTATGACACTATAAAAAATTTTATTAAAAAATCTGACTTCTATAGTGACTTACGTTCAAAAGAAATGTTTCAAAGAGGTAAAAGGTTTAAAATTATAAATTTAATAGTAAATCCTACTGTTATGTTTTTTAAGATGTATGTATTAAAAAAAGGGTTTTTAGATGGTGTTACAGGTTTGATCCTTGCTTTGCTTTATTCTTCATTCTACACTTTAATGAAATATGTAAAACTTTGGGAACTAGAAAATAAATGAGAGCTTTATACCCATTATCTTTAATTTATTCTTTTTTGTATAAATTAGATAGGAGTTTTAGTAAGACAAAAAAGTTACATAAACCTGTGATAAGTGTTGGTAATATAACTTTAGGTGGTACAGGAAAAACGTCTATAGTAATAGAACTTCTGAAATTGTTAGTTAAAAATGAATTAAATCCTACGGTTTTAACTAGAGGATATTTAAGGAAAACTAAAAAACCTGTAATATTAAAAAATGGTGTTATAAATGTAGATGTTTCTGTAAGTGGTGATGAGCCAATGTTAATAGCTAAAACTGTTCCAGGTGCTAGCGTTATTGTTGGAGCAGATAGATATGCTAATGCTATAAAATTTGCAAATAAACACAACACAGATGTTTATGTTTTAGATGATGGGTTTCAACATTGGAGTATAAAGAGAGATTTAGATATAGTTTGTATAAATGCTTTTAACCCTTTTGGTAATGATATGTTAATACCGGCAGGAATTTTAAGGGAACCTGTAAATGCTTTAAGAAGAGCTGATATTGTAATACTTACAAATTCCGATATGATAAATCAGACAAAGTTGGAAAATTTACAAAGCAAAATATTAAATTTAACAGGAAAAGCGCCTATAGTAACTTGCTATAGCAGTTTTGAATATAAGACTTTAGATTTAAAAACAGATTTTGACATTAAAGTTTTAAATGAAATGAGTTTGTGCTCTTTAAGTGCGGTAGGTTTTACAAGTGGATTTAAAAATTCTATTTTAAAGTCTGGGTTAAAAATAAAAGGTAGTATAATTTTAAGAGATCATAGTAATTTTGACAATAAATTTTTAAACAATATAGTCAATAAAAAATACAGAAATACTTATTTTATTGTTACAGCTAAAGACGCTGTGAAATTTGAAAATATTGATGAAAGTATTAAAAAAAAAGTTATAGTTTTAAAAGTACTTCCAAAATTTATAACAGGAAAAAACCAATGGAAAAAAAGTATATTAAATATCCTGCAGTCTTTTTAGATAGGGATGGTACACTTATTTATGATAAAAATTATTTAAGTTCTCCTGATCAAGTTAAACTTTATTCTTATGCTGCAGAAAGTATAAACAAACTTAAAAAAGCTGGTTTTAAGGTAATAGTTGTAACAAATCAGTCAGGCATTGCAAGAGGTGTGTTTACATTGGAAGGTTTAAACAAAATTCATAAAAAATTTTTATCTCTTCTAAAAAAAGCCGGTACAAATGTTGATGGTATATATTTTTGTCCTCATTTAGATGAAGATAAGTGTGAATGTAGAAAGCCAAAAACAGGTATGGCTGTAAAAGGTGCTAAAGATTTTAATATAAATCTAAAAAAATCTTATGTGGTTGGTGATAGCGCTAGAGATTATTTGTTAGGTTATAATATTGGTGGTAAGGGTATTTTGGTGCTTACTGGTCATGGAAAGAAACAACAAGAAGAAATAAGTCATGAAATGGTGCAACCTTTTGCTATATGTAAGGATTTAAAACAAGCGATTAATTTAATTATTAAAGATGCTAAAAAATGTTAAAGAAAATTAAATTACCACTTTTGTTTTTTGTATGCACATTTTGTTTTTTTGCAAAAAATTTATCTGCAAAACAGTTGAATGGAACACAAATACCAGAATTTGAAAAAATAGATTACACTTTAACATGGAATATGCTTCCTATTGGGAATGCAAGTTTAGAGGTTAAAGGGTTTAAATATATGAATGGGATAAAAACTCGTTATGCTTGTTTAAATGTAACAACAAGTGATTTTTTGTCTTCGATGTTTTCTCTTAATGCTCATTTTGAATCTTTGTTTGAATATAATGCTATGTATTCTTTGGAATTTGTTTCAAAAATGCTTCAGGATGGTAAAGAAAGATATGAGCATATTGTATTTGAGCCGCAAGAGCAAAACTATAGACTAAATAATAATGGGATTATAAAAAAAGGGAAAACGTTAAAAAATGTAAAAGACATTTTAGCTACTCTGTATTGTATTAGAACGCTTGATTTAAAAATAGGGCGTAAATATATTTTAAATTTACATTCTCAAGATGTTTCTACATCAATATCTGTTTTGGTTTTAAAAAAGGAACAATTAAATACTGCTTTAGGTCAACGTAACTGTTTTGTTGTAGAACCTTTATTGCATGAAAATAATACAATTGATTTAGGTGGTAAAATATTAGTCTGGATTACTGCTGATACAAAAAGATTGCCTATTTATATAGAGGTTGAAAGTAATATAGGTGTAATATCTGCAAAATTGGCATTTTTTAGTAATAAAAAATAAGGATTTTTTAAATGATTGTTTTAAAAAAATCAATAAATACAGCAAGGCTTTCTGTATTTTCTAATATTTCATTAACAATGGGGAAACTATTTGCTGGTGTATACGTGGGCTCGATATCAATTATTTCTGAGGCTACGCATTCATTGGTAGATTTGGTTGCCTCGCTAATAGCATATTTTGCTGTAAAAGAATCTTCAAAACCTGAAGATAAACAACATCCTTACGGTTATGGAAAGTTTGAAAATGTCTCAGGCACAATAGAAGCTATTCTTATTTTTATAGCTGCTATTTATATTATTTATGAAGCTGTAGATAAACTTTTACATCCTTTAAAAATACAAATGCCTATAATAGGCGTTTTAATTATGTGTTTTTCTGCAGTCCTCAATTTTTTTGTTTCAAAAAAGCTTTTTGTTGTAGCAAAAGAAGCAGACTCTGTTGCTATAGAAGCAGACGCTTGGCATTTAAGAACCGATGTCTATACTTCTTTATGTGTTATGTCTGTATTGTTTATAATTACTCTATTTGAACTTTTTTATCCAAAAATAAATATTTATTGGTTAGATCCAATCGTTGCTATTGTTATTGCTATAGCTATTATTAAAACCGCTTATAAACTTGTCATTAAATCTTCTAAAGACTTGTTTGATATAAGTCTTCCTGATACTGAAGTTAAGCTTATTGAAAAAACAGTAAGGACAAGTACGGACATTTGTGGTTATCATGATTTAAAAACTCGTAAGTCAGGCAATAAAAGATTTGTTGAGTTTCACATACTTGTTAGACATAAAATGAGCGTTTTGCAAGCTCACGATATAACAAGGCAAATGGAATATCAAATTTCTAAGCAACTTGAAAATATTACTGTTACAATTCACGTGGAACCTTGTGATAATACATGTACTCTAAAGTGTCAAGAAGGATGTTTAATAAAAGCGTGTAAATTAGAGAACATTAAAAGATAATTTTTGTTAAAAGAATTTGAGAGGCGATATGAGTGCAGATAAAATAATCAACTAGATTTGCAGCGGATTTAAGTTTCCTTGAGATTGGTGTTAGAGAGGTAACTCCGATAAGATACTAAACTAGATCAATATCTGCAAAATAGTTAGTTTGGTGTAGTTGAGATTCTTACTCTACGTTACTAGAGTGTCTCACTCACAGAGCAATCGCAACAAACATTTAAACAAATTAACAAACTTGCAAAATGAAAAGGCAAGAAAGACATAAATAAATTTTGCTTCAGACTCCTTTTGAAATATTAAATGTTTATTGCTCATAGAACGCTCTTTAATATAACATTACTAATACTAAACTTAAGTCAGCTTTATAAAGTTTAATGTACCTCATATGTATTGTAATTTTAACGTACATGTTAAAAAATTTTAATGGCTGCAAGATTATATAAGGATTTGAGTGTTCGATTTAAATGTAATATAATTGTCCTAAAATTGGTGAGGGATTCAATGTATAGAATTGTTTTAATTAGGCATGGAGAAAGTGTTTGGAATAAAGAAAATAAATTTACTGGTTGGACAGATATAGATTTGTCTGAAAAAGGCTACCAAGAAGCATTAGATGCTGGTAGGCAGCTAAAAAAAGATGGTTTTACTTTTGATTTAGCTTATACATCTGTGCTTTCAAGAGCAATAAAAACTTTATGGAACGTTTTAAATATAATGGATTTGGTTTGGATACCTGTTATAAAAAATTGGAGATTAAACGAAAGACATTATGGTGCGTTACAAGGTTTAAATAAAGCTGAAGTTGCAGCAAAGTATGGGCAGGATCAAGTAAAAATATGGAGAAGAAGTTATGATGTAGCTCCAATGCCTTTAGAAGAAACTGATGAAAGATACCCAGGAAAAGATAAAAGATATGCTGGACTTTCTAAAGAAGAGCTTCCTCTTACAGAATGCTTAAAAGATACAGTAGCAAGAGTTGTCCCTTATTGGGAAAAAGAAATTGTTCCTCAAATAAAATTAGATAAAAAGATTATAATTGCAGCGCATGGGAATAGTTTAAGAGCTTTAGTTAAATATTTAGATAATATAAATGATAATGATATTGTAAATTTAAATATACCTACAGCTATACCTTTAGTTTATGAACTTGACGAAAATTTAAAACCTATAAAAAATTATTACTTAGGTGACCAGGAAGCTGTCAAAAAAGCTATGGAAGTTGTTGCAAATCAAGGAAAAGCAAAATAAATAGAGATAAGGGGTTTTGCAATGCTACGAAAGTTTAAATTATATTTTATAAACAACAAAATATGGTTTATTGTTGGTACTATTGTTACTAGCCTTATAGGGTTATCTGTATATGGATTAACTAAATTAGAGTCTTTTTATAGAGTGATGACTCTTGCAACTATGCCAATACAGCTTTTGTTAGCATTTGCAAGTGCAGCTGCTTTTGTGTTTATGTACATGACTGTATTTACAAGAGGCGGTTTTAGTAATTTAAGAAAGAAGAGAATTCAATCTAGAGATATTAAAGTGTCTTTTAAAGATGTTATAGGTCTTGAGGCAGCAAAAAAAGAAGCTTTAGAAGTTGTAAAACTTATTAAAGATAGAAAACAACTTCAAAAAATTGGTGGTAAAATAATTAAAGGTATTCTTTTAATGGGACCTCCTGGTTGTGGTAAAACTTTACTTGCAAAAGCTATAGCTACAGAATCTAAAATACCATTTATTTCTATGGCTGGTAGTGAGTTTGTTGAAATGTTTGTTGGAGTTGGTGCAAGCAGAGTGAGAAATCTTTTTAAAAAAGCTAGAGAATATGCATATACTGATGGAGCTTGTATAGTTTTTATAGACGAAATTGAAGTGATAGGTAGAGGTAGGACTTTTTCTTATATGGGCGGTGGGGAAGAGACAAACAGTACTCAAAATCAGCTGCTTGTGGAAATGGATGGTTTAAATAACGAAAAAAGTAATGTTAATGTTATTGTTGTAGCTGCAACAAATGCTGACGAAACTGTTTTAGATAGAGCTTTGCTTAGACCTGGTAGATTTGATAGAAAAATTTCTATTACTCTTCCAAACTTAAAAGAAAGAGAAGAACTGTTCGCGTATTATTTAAAAAAAGTAAAAATATCTTCTGAGGTAAAAATTGGTAGACTTGCGCGAAAGTCTGTTTATAAGTCACCAGCTGATATTGAAAATATTGTTAAAGAAGCAGCTCTAATTGCTACAAGAAAAAATAAAGAAGAAATAGATATGAAAGATATATCAGAAGCTATGGATAGGATAGATCTAGGTATGGAAACACACCTGGATATGACGCCAAAGGAACTTGAAATGACGTCTTATCATGAGGCAGGACACGCTGTAGCCATATATTTAATGCATCCAACTGACGATGTGTTTAAAGTTACTGTAAGGTCACATCAGGGTTCGTTGGGGCTTGTTGCTCCTTTGCCTAAAGAGGAACTGCATAGTGAAAACAAAGATGAGTTACTTGCAGATATTATGGTGTCTCTTGCAGGATATGTTGCAGAAAAAATTAAATACAATAACACGACTACAGGCGTTTCTGCAGACTTTTCTATGGCTATGGCAACAGCAAATGCAATGGTCTGGAAAGTTGGCATGGGAAACAATGGTATGGTTGGGAATTTTTCTGTTATACCTAAGGAAGAAATGTCTCAAAGTTTAAAAGAAAAATTAAATAATGAGACAATATCTATAATAAATTCTTGTTATTCTAAAGTAGAAGACTTTTTAAAATCAAATTGGGATGCTGTAGATGCGCTCGCAAAGAGACTTGTTAAAGACAAAGAACTTGATTTTGATGAACTAGAAGAAGTTATGGAAGCTGTAGGCAAAAAAAAGCCTAAAACTGAAAACTCTATAATTTCAGATTTTTCCAGTAAAGAGTAAAACTTGTTAAACTAAATATAAAAGGGAAAAATTGTAATGGTGAAAAACTTTAAAATTCCATTGGTTCTAGTAATGATAGTTTTTTTGTTTGCTTCTTGTGGGGTTACTTATAAGAAGGGAGAAATATCACAAGATTTGCAAACGCTTATAAAAAAAGAGTGTGGTTTGAATTCAAAAGCTTTTGTTGTCGGTAAAACTCTGTATTTGGATATAATTATAGATACTCTTGTTTCTAATGACAGTAAAGTTTTTGCACAAACAATGCGCACAATACAAACTGTAAATCTTGCTGTTGTTAGAGTTGTGTTAAGTAGTGATTCTAATATACAGTATATGGTTGCAACAGCTTTTGATAAAAATAAAATTTTGGCTTTTAGAGTTGTTCACAGCATTGAGGATATAAAAAGTTATTTTTATATGCGTATATCTCGTTCAGATTATGAATCAAGAAGCCTTATAGAGCTTGTGGGAAGTTCTTTAGCTCCAATAATGATAAATGATAAACATGATATAACAAAAGATGAGTTTGTTGGAAGGCTTATAGCGTCTCAAATTAATATGATGGCTAGAACAAACCCCTTTTATGGTGCTTTAATAGCTGCAATGCAAATGCACTACATAGGAATAAGAGACAATGAACTTTATTTGTTAGTTTTAGGGATAGTAGATTCTATAGTGAAACCTATAATTCAAGACGCTTTACAAAAAGACCTCAAAGATTACGTGAGTAAATATAAAGTTTCTTTTGACACCATAAAAGCTATAAACCATAATGGTAAAGTTGTATTTAGTGCAAGTATATCAAATTCTAAAAACTAGGCTTTATTGTTGGAGGGAAGATGTCTTGTAATGATATTCTAAAGCAAATAGGGATGCGTATTAAAGCTGTTAGAGAAATCGCAGGTTTATCTGCAGAAGCGTTTTCAAAAAGTGTTAACTTAGATATTGAAACTTTTATGAAATATGAAGAGGGGGCTTTAGATATCCCTATAACTGTACTTTCTGCAATTGCAAACAAATATAATATAGAGTTAACTGCTCTTTTAACAGGGCAAGACCCTCATTTAAATGCATTGTCTATTGTTAAAAAAGGTGAAGGTATAACTGTAACTAGAAGGAAAGAGTATAAATATCAAGATTTAGCTTATGAGTTTGCTAAAAAGAAAGCTGAAGTTTTTTTAGTTAAAATTGAAACATCAAATAAGCAAGAAACACATTCTTGTTTTCATCAAGGGCAGGAGTTTAATTATATTTTAGAAGGAACTGTAAAATTTGTTTTTGATGGCAAAGAATATATGTTGGAAGCAGGAGATTGCGTGTATTTTGATTCTGGTTATAATCATGCTGTGTTTGCTGCAGGAGGTGCTTATTCGAAACTGTTAGCGGTAATACTCGAGTTAAAATAAGTTAATAATATTTCTAAAAAAGAGAAAAATAATGATAGCTGAAAAGTTTGTGAAAACTAATTATAAGTCTTATGAAGACTTTATGCAAAACTGTAAAATCTCTGTCCCGGATAATTTTAATTTTGGATTTGATGTTGTTGACGAAATAGCAAACTCTGAGCCTGATAAAAAAGCTATGATTTGGTGTAATCCTGAGGGGGAGGAAAAGACTTTTACTTTTGAAGACATAAAAAAAGAAAGCAATAAAGTGGCAAATTTTTTTAAGTCTTTAGGGATAAGTAAAGGTGATGCAGTTATACTTATGCTTAAAAGGCATTATGAGTATTGGCATTGTGTAGTTGCTTTACATAAGATAGGCGCTTTGCTAATTCCGGTTACACATTTGCTGACAGCAAAAGATATAAAATATAGAGTAAAAGCTGCAGGTGTGAAAATTATTGTAGCAGCTTCAGATAGTAGAATTATAGATATAGTAAGTGAAGCACAAAAAGATTTGCCAGAACTAGAGCAAGTGGTGTTAGTCAGAGGGAAAGTTGATGGTTGGATTGAGTACTCAAAAGAGGTTGAAAAATGTTCAGATGTGTTTTGCAGGCCTACTGATGCTGAAGCTACAAGTTCCAAAGATAAATTTGTACTGTATTTTACGTCTGGAACTACAGGGATGCCTAAAATGGTTTGTCATGATTTTTCTTATCCTTTAGGGCATATTATTACTGCACGATTTTGGCAAAATTTAGATGAAAGTTCTTTACATCTTACAGTTGCAGACACTGGGTGGGGTAAAGCTTCTTGGGGCAAAATTTATGGACAATGGCTATGTGGTGCATGTATTTTTGTTTATGATTATGAAAGGTTTGATTATCAGGATTTATTATCAAAAATTGCACATTACAAGGTGAGCTCTTTTTGCGCTCCTCCTACAGTGTATAGATATATGATAAAAGAGGATTTCTCTAAGTACGATTTTTCTAATTTAAAGTATGCTGAAACTGCAGGTGAACCTTTAAATCCGGAAGTGTTTGTAAAATTTAAACAAATGACAGGCTTAGAGATAAAAGAAGGTTTTGGTCAAACAGAAAGTGTTGCTTTGATTGCAACTTTCCCTTGGATGAAAGTAAAACCCGGTTCTCTTGGGAAACCTTCTCCGGGCTGGGATATAGATATTATAGATTCTGAAAATAATTCTTGCCAGGCAGGTCAAGAAGGTCGTCTTGTTGTAAGAACAAAAGAGTCTAGACCTGTAGGTTTGTTTTGTGGTTATTATAAAGATGATAGTATGACAGAAAAAATTTGGAAAGATGGGATATATGATACTGGAGATGTGGCTTATAAAGATGAAGATGGATATATTTGGTTTGTAGGGCGTTCGGATGATGTTATAAAAAGTTCTGGATATAGAATTGGGCCATTTGAAGTCGAAAGCGCATTGTTAGAGCATCCAAGTGTATTAGAATGTGCAATTACTGGTGTTCCTGACGATATTAGAGGCGCAGTTGTTAAGGCTACTGTTGTGCTTACTAAAGAGTATAGCCCAAGTCCAGAACTGGTTTTAGAACTTCAAAATCATGTAAAAAAAATTACAGCTCCCTATAAATATCCGAGAATTATAGAGTTTGTAACAGAACTTCCAAAAACAATAAGTGGTAAAATAAAACGTAAAGAAATAAGAGAAGCTGATGCAGTTAAGTAAGGGCAGTGGGTTATTAAGGAGACCTGAAAGATGGACATTAAAAAACAAATTTTAGAAACTGCAAAAAAAATAAGAGGTAAAATAATTTTACCAGAAAGTTTTGATATAAGGATTTTAAAGGCAGCTTCCATGCTTGTTAGGGATGCTATAGCTTCTGTTGTTCTACCAACAAACAATTTAGAAGAAGTCAAAAGTATGGCCCAAGATGCAGGGATCGATTTAGCTGGTATAGAAATAATTCCTATAGATAGATCTTTATTGGATGATATTAAAGTTAAGTTTTTTGTTAATGCAAGAATGAAAAAAAAGATGTCTGAACAAGATGCTTTAGAATTATTAAAAAATCCTTTATATTTTTCTATGATGTATCTTAAAAGTGGTAATTGCGATGCATGTGTGAGTGGCGCTGTCTATGACACTGCAGATGTTTTGAGGGCGGCTATTTATGTTATCGGTACTCAAGAGGGTATAAAGATGATTTCCTCTTATTTTCTTATGATTCCTCCTGAAAGCCATCCTATAATAAAAGAGCCTATAATGTTTGCAGACTGTGCTGTAAATCCTGAGCCACAAGTGCTAGGTTTACAGAATATAGCAATAGCCGCAGTGGAAAACTACAAAAAAATTTTTCCAGAAAAAACTGTAAACGTTGCAATGCTTTCTTTTTCAACTAAAGGTAGTGCAACAAATAAAATGCTTTCAAAAGTAATAGAAGCTACACAACTTACAAAAGAATATTTTAAAGGTGACAGTTCTGTAAATGTTGATGGGGAATTGCAGTTTGATGCTTCTATTGTGCCAAATGTGGGCAAAAGGAAAGCTCCAAATTCTTTAGTTGCAGGAAATGCCAATATTTTAATTTTTCCAGACTTAAATGCTGGTAACATATCATACAAAGTTGCAGAAAGACTGGGTGGATTCCAAGCTTTGGGCCCTATACTGCAAGGGCTATCACTTCCTGTAAGCGATCTAAGCAGAGGGTCTAGTGCTGAAGATATTTATTTAATATCAGCTATAATGCTTTTAAATAAAAGATAAAGTTGGAAAAGTTGTTAGAATTCAAGTTAAGCTTTTTTGTTTGATAATTTATATATTATTTACACTACTTTTATATTTAATTAATCGGCTGCACTCAAATGGTCAAGTCAGGTTTTATGTGTAAATTTCTCGTTTTTCTTTAAAGCCATTAAAGCTAGGTAAACACAACAATTATTGTATTATGCCTCCACCAAGCACTATGTCACTTTTATAAAACACTGCACTTTGCCCGGATGTAATAGACATTTGTTCTTCTTCAAATTCAACTTTGGCAGATGCAGTATCAAGAGGAATAATAGTAGCTTTTGCAGGTTTATGTTGTTGCCTAATTTTTACGGTTGCTTGTACAGGTTGTGTAGGTATACTTATAGATACCCAAACAATTTTTGTGACAGTGAAAGATTTTGAATATAAATCTTCTTTGGCGCCAACTACTACAACATTTTGTTTAGCTAAAATGTTTGTTACGTACAGGGGTTCTTTTGTTCCCCCAGATAAGCACAAGCCTTTACGTTTGCCTATTGTGTAATTCCAAATACCGTTATGTTTACCTAAAACTTTTCCATTTTTGTCTACAATATCTCCATAACTTACAGGAAATTGTAGAATGTCATTATAATCGCCACAATAAAAATCTTGACTGTCTGGCTTTTGCGCTACAGGAAGACCGATTTCTTTTGCAGTAGCTCTTACGCTTTCTTTTTTTAGTTCTCCTAAAGGGAAAATTACTTCAGATAGGATTTTTTGGTTTAGCCTATATAAAAAATATGTTTGGTCTTTGGTTTCATCGAATGCTTTACACAGTTGGTGCATACCTGTAGAATTATCAAATTTTATATTGGCATAATGACCTGTAGAAAATTTATCAAAAGCGATGTTATACCTTTTTGCTGTTGTTGGTAAAACTCCAAACTTTATATAAGCATTACACAATACACAAGGGTTTGGTGTACGTCCTTGTTTATATTCGTTTTTAAAGTTTTCAATAACGATTTTTTTATATTCTTCTCTACAATCTAAGATATGCAAAGGTATTTCTAAAAACTCTGCTATTTTTTTTACAGATTCAATATCATCGTCTTCCGGGCCAAAACAAGCGTCAATACTTTTATTTTTAGATGCATGGTAAGAACTATCCCATATAGACATCATTGCCCCTACTACTTGGAACCCTTGTTTTTTTAATAAATAAGCAGCAATAGCAGAATCAACACCTCCACTTAAACCAACCAAAATTTTTTTCATGCCAAAATTTTCCATAATTTAACTATATTGTAACATAAGGATTATGAAATCCTTTACTTTTAGAAACAAATCTGCCTATAGAGTTAATTTTATTTTCTATACAAGCTCTACAGTGCCCAGGAGAATCGTTTAAACAAATTTTCCCTGGATATATTTCATATTTTTTTCTGTAAATAGCTTCTGTAGCGTTAGGCATAACGACGTTAGCTCCACTTTGCAAAGCTATAAGTCTGCCATTATGGTTTAAAGTTTCCATTGCAGTTGTGGCGGGTATATTAATATCTGGCATAATTAATCGTAAAATAGCCATAACTTTAAGAGACAAATCAAAATTGTCGTACTGATGTATACTTTTAAATTGTAAAAAGGTATCTGGATTATAAATAAAAGGTCCAATTCCTGCCATATCTACAGGTATAGATTTTAAGTACACAATATCTTTTGCAATACTTTCAAATGTTTGACCTGGCAAGCCAACCATTATTCCAGACCCTACTTCAAACCCAAGTTTTTTGATGTTTCCAAGGCATATCATTCTATTTTTTAAGCTCATATCAGGGTCAAGTTTATTGTAAAGAACTTCGTCTGTGGTTTCTATTCTAAGCAAGTACCTATCAGCGCCTGCTTCTTTGTATGCTTTGTATTCATCAAAAGTTTTTTCACCAATGCTTAAAGTTATAGCAATATCTAGCTTTTTTATTTCAGATATTATATATGTCATTTTGTTTACATTATAGTAGTCGTCTTCACCTGACTGTAAAACCACAGTTTTATATCCGAAATCTTTTGCTTGTTTTGCTAAATTAACTATATCTTGTTCTTTTATACGATACCTTTCTAATTTCACATTGGTTCGTTGCAGGCCGCAATAAAGACAGTTTTGTTTACAATAATTTGAAAATTCTATTAATGCTCTTAAATGTACTTCATTACCTACATATTTCTTTCTTACCATATCTGCAAAAGAAGTAAGCTTTTTTGTATCTTTAGCCTTTAAAAGATACAGAATTTCCTCTTCATGTAAATTATGTGAACTTATAGCCTTTTGTAATATGTAATCTGTATTATGTTTCATTTTCGCTATTGTACAAAAAAATAAGTAAAAAAATAATGGATATTATAGCACTTATTGCTTTGGCCAACTATGTTATAAATGAGTGGTTAGACCGTCACCTTGGCAAGTATCATCCAGTTAAGAGGAATCGTGATTTTTTTTAATTTAAATCCTTATTATTGTTATAAACAATTTCTACAGTTACAAGCAAAAGAAAATTTAATTTAAACCAGGTATTTTTAAACCGCCGGTTAAACTTTTAGCTTCTTGAGCCATTACAGTTTGCGCTTTTTTGCCAGCTTCTTGAAAAGCGGCAAGTATGTGCTTTTCTAGTTTTTCTTTTTTTTCTGCAAGCAAGTCCTCAGGTATATTTAAGCTTAAAAATTCATTTTTAGCGTTTACTTGAATTTTTATACCTTTATGCTCTACTTCAATAATTTTTGCCTTTAACTTTTTGTCCATTTCACTCAATTTACTTCTCATAGCTATTGCTTCTTTTGCCATCTTAAACAATTCCATTTAAAATCTCCTTTCTTTTTGTGTGAATTTTTTGTCTAATATTATTAACACTCTTACTAAAATAGCAAGTACTGCCCAAACACAAACAAATGTCCAACCTAAAACACTAAATTGTTTATAGAGTAAATACACGCCTATAACACCGCAAGCAGTTGAAACTAAAAACATGTTTTTATAAATAAGTGCTTTTTTATTTTGTTCCATTTTTTACCTTATCTAATTGTTTATGAAGCTTTAAAATTATAGCATAGACACTTAAATTTAGAAACAAAAGAACAAAAGCTGCAATAACTGCAGCAGTCAAACTTACAAATTTTCCTACAACAAAACCTGCAATAACATCTAAAACAAAAAGAGTATAAAAAAATATTTTAATTTTTTTCATTATTTTACCACATTCATTAAAGTTATTCTTTCACGTAAAGACTTGTCTTTTGATTTATCTCCTAATGCGAGGTCTGTTACGGCAACTTTGTTTAGCATATGTATTTTGTTATTTTTGCCGGAATATCCTCTAATTGAATGTATTACATAAAGATTTTTGTCTAAGTGCCCTAGGTATAACATGATGTGTCCGGGAAAATATAAAAGGGTTATTCCACTGATCCCTTCTGAAATTATTGTCTGCGCTTTTAGTGTAATATTATATTTGCCTAATTCAATAGAGTCTTTAATGTTGATTTGTTGGCCAGAGTTTTTGGGAAATTTAATCCCAAAACAAGAAAAAATTTGCCTAACAAAACCAGAACAATCAGTGTATCCATAATTATGTCCCCAATCGTAAGGTGCGTCTATTTGTTTAAAAGCTTGAACAATTACATTGCGTTTAGTGTATGGCAGAAAGCCCAAAGAGACATCTGACTTTTTTACATAACAGTACATGAATTCTAAATTTTCATTTAGAGATTTGACTGGTATTTTTACTTCTATAGTATCATTTTTTATTTTTGAAATATGTAGTATAGTCCCCATTTTTACACTCTCGTAAAACTGGGATAGATAAGTATCTTTATAAATATCTGCAAATCTAGAAGTAACTACGGCAATATTTTTGTCATTGAAATAATCAGATAAAGCTTCTTTTGAAGCAAAAATTAAGTGTTTTGCTTTTATCCAACCTTCGTACACCTCAGAAATTACATAACACCATTGATTATCTTTAGTAGAATATAAGGCCGCTACAGGGGACCAAAAATTAAGATCTGTGGCGGCTAATCTGTTTATATCTGCTGTGTCTGAAGATGAGATTAAAGGCACATCTGTTGGTAATGCTTTTAGCTTTGCATATCCAATAGTTAAGGCAAATCTTATATTTATAGGAGCATCAGGATCTATATTGTTTTTTAAAGTTTCAAAGAATGCTGGTCCAACTTTCTTTAAAGAAATGGCATCATAATATTTCGAGTATTTTTTTAGCTTATTTGCATAATCTATGCGACTACGTTTTTCTTTTTCTTTCTCTGGGTCTGTGCTAAAAACATTTTTTAAAAAAGGACAGTTTGCTAATATTTTTGCGTTCAGATTTTCAATTTGCTTTTCTGTAAGAATTATTTTGTCTGGATTTTGTGTTCTTGATATCCAAAAGCCTGGAGTTTTCAGTTCTCTTGAAATGCCAGATGTTACCTCAAAATGAGGAACAAGTACATTTTTAGATGAACAAGAAAAAATAAAAAGACAAAAAAATAGTAATATAAATTTTATTTTCATTTTTGAGTCTTTCTTAAAGTGCCTGAAATTATTTTTTCAATATTGTTTTTAGTTTTAACTATAAGCATTCCGTTTTCGTCTATTCCCAAATTTATGCCAGTTATTGTGTTATGCCCATTGCTTATTGTTACATGTTTATTTTTATATAAGAGGTTGGCATTATATTCTTTTAAAAATGGCTTTAACCCTTTTTCTTTGAAAGATGTGTATAATTTTTCAAAGTTTATAAAAAATTTACAAATAAATTCTGTCCTATCTATTTCTTTACTTATAATTTCTTTTAATGATGTTGCTATGTCTTTTAATTCTTTTGGCAATTCGTTGTTAATATTTATGCCGATACCCGCAACAATCCAGTTTATAATATCTTGCTCTGCAGACATTTCTATTATTATGCCAGCTATTTTCTTATTTTTTATAAAAATGTCATTAGGCCATTTTATTTTTGAGTCAATATTGTACAAATCAAAAGTTTGCTTTAATGCAATACTTAGCATCAAAGCTAATTTCGTAGACTCTTCGGGAACTAAAAATGGTTTTAAAAGTATAGAAAACCACAGTCCGCCAGGATTAGAACTCCAAACTCTTTTAATACGTCCGTAACCACTTGTTTGTTTTTCTACAATTACAACTGTACCTTCGTCGAAGCCTTTTTGTGCAAGCATTTTTACTGTAGTTTGTGTGGAAGGCAGTTCTTTATAATATTTTATAATTTTGCATACATTAAGATTTTTGTTGAGCTTAGATTCTATTTCAAACTCGTTAAAAAGCTTTTTATCTTGTATTAGCTTGTAACCTTTTGTACAAGAGTCAATATTATATCCGAGTTGTTTTAAATTTTTTATCTGCTTACAAACTGCTACTTTAGATATACCAAGCATATTCCCTATTTCGTTTACGCAAATGTGGTTGCTTGACTCTAGAATTTTAATAATGTTTGTCATTTTATTTTTACTTCTAAAGATAAATCTAAGGCCGTAACAGAATGCGTAAGCATTCCTACAGAAATTCTGTCAGCGTCAAGTTTAGATAAACTTTTTGCAGTTTTTAAGGTTACTCCACCTGAAATCTCTATCTCTGGCTTATACTGTATGTTAGAATTATCCCTTATAAGTTTAATCATTTTTTTTGTATTACTAATAGAAGTATTATCTAACATTATAATGTCTGCCTTTGCATCAATAGCTTGCTTTACTTCTTGTATTGTTTCACACTCAATTTCAACAGGAATTTTGTTGCATGTTTTTCTAAATGCTGCCACTTTGCTTTTTAGATCTGTAACAAGTTTTAAGTGGTTATCTTTTATTAATGCCATATCATAAAGCCCCATTCTGTGGTTAAATCCACCACCACACTTTACTGCGTACTTTGCAAGTTCTCTATAACCTGGCAGTGTTTTTCTTGTATCGTATATTTTTGGTTTACCATTTTTAATGGCTTGTACAAAAAGATTTGTTAAAGTTGCAATTCCGGATAAATATTGCAAAAAGTTAAGAGCTGTTCTTTCTGCTGCTAAAATTGATTTAGCTAAACCGTAAATTTCTAAAATCTTATCGCCTACTTTAATTTTTGCACCGTCTTTTAGTTTTAGTAAAACTTTACAATTCTTATCAACTGTTTTAAATACCTTTACAAAAACATCTATACCACAAAGAATGCCAGATTTTTTAGCAAACAGCACAGCTTTTGCTTTTTTATCTTTTGGGATAAACTCTTTTGTGGTAATATCTTTAAAAACGCCATCTTCTTTTAATGTGAGTTTTATAAGAATATCTATATTTTTCATTTGAGTGATTATATAAAATAGTAGCTCAAAACTCAAAGTAAATGCAGCAGATGTCGGTCTAGTTTATAACCTTACCTGCGTTACCTCAAAGAGTGGATTATGAGCAATAAACATTTAATATTGCAAATTAGTATTGTTTGAAGCAAAATACATTTAAGTCTTTGTTGTCTTATCATTTTGCAAGTTTGCTAATTTGATTAAATGTTTGTTGCGATTGCTCTAGTAACGTAGATAAGATACTAAACTAGATCAAGCTAACTACATATGTGTCAAATAACTCCAAATGTCCAACATGTGTTTGAAGTTTTACAAAAGAAAATAGACTTGTTACTAAGCCTATTTTTTTGAGCTGTAATTATAGGGTTATTGCTTTTAGAATAGCTTTTCCGAAATCTTCAGCTATGTCTGGGCCGTTTGCAGTTATAATGTTTCCATCAATTTCTAAAGGAGCAGCAGTATATGTGGCGCCTTTATTTATTAATGTGTCTTTCCCATCTACAAATACAGTTGCTTTTTTATCTTTTAAAATACCTGAATTTGCAAGAATTACACCTGCAATACATATAGAAGCTACCACTTTGTTAAGTTTAAAAAACTCTCTTGCTAAATTTAAAGCCTTTTCATTGTCAAAGAATGCGCTAGATCCAGCTCCGCCTATATACACTATTGCATTAAAATTGTTAGGGATAATATCTCCAATTAAGAGAGTACTAACTGTTTTGAATCCAAATTTTCCAGTTAGTTCACCTATTTTTGTGCTTGCTGTTACAACTTCAATATTAGCATTTTCAAGTACTTCTTTAGGTTTATAATATTCTTCATCTCTAAAAGTATTTGGAGCAGTTATAAAAACAACTTTTTTCATAAGGTCCTCTTTATTGTTATTGGATCTATAAGATGTTTCAATGATTGTGTCCTTAGAGAGTTCTCCTTAAAGTTAAATACTCATGTCACAATGAGCGCTTATTTTAAATTATAATGCTAATTTTTCTCAATATTGCCTAATTATAAGTTACTAAAAGATATTTGTAAAGTTGTTATGTTTCATTTGCAAGTTGCCAAAATATAGAAATAGTACACTAAGTATGTTAAACCATATTGAAAGCATTGTTACATATTTGACTTGCACAATAATTAGTTTTAGAATATTTCTCATGTTGTGGGGGTATAATGTATAAAGGTATATTTGTAACTGCTACAGATACTGAAGTGGGGAAAACATATGTTTCTTGCAAAATAGCAGAAGCTTTAAAGAATTTAAATATAAATGTTGGTGTTTTTAAGCCAATTTCTACTGGCGACAGAAACGATGCAAAAGAATTAATTAAATCTTCTCAAATAAAAGAATCCGCAGAAAAAGTTACTCCTGTATTTTTTAAAAATCCTATGTCTCCGTATGGAGCGTCTTTAATTGAAAATAAAAGATTTAACTTTAAAAAAATTTGTTCTCATTTCAAATATTTCTTAAACAAGTATGGGTTTACAATAGTAGAAGGTATAGGCGGGGTTCTTGTTCCATTAAAAAAAGATTTTTTTGTAAGCGATTTAATAAAAAATTTTAAACTACCTGTAATTGTTGTTGCAAGGCATAATTTGGGTACTATTAACCATACTCTTCTTACAGTAGAGCAGTTAAAAAAAAGTAATCAAAAAATATTAGGTATCATATTAAATGGTAACAAGAATAAGAAAGATATATCTGGCCAAACAAATGAAACTTTGATAAAAAGAATAACAAAATCAAATGTTTTAAGTTTAGGTTATAATGAGAAAATAGATTTAAGGAAAAACAAGTGGATAATAAGTTAAAAGAAAAGTATGTTCAGCTTGATAAAAAAAATATTTGGCATCCATTTACGCAAATGGCAGACTGGGTAAATAATGAACCTAACGAGCCTTTAATTATTGATAAAGCAAAAGGCGTTTATTTATACGATGTTGATGGTAAAAAGTATATTGACGGGGTTTCATCTTTATGGGTTAATATTTTAGGGCATAGAAATAGTTTGATAGATAAAGCAATAAAAGCGCAAATAGATAAAGTTGCTCATAGTACTTTTTTAGGTCTTACGCATTTGCCAGCCATAGAACTTTCTGAAAAACTTTTAAATATTTTACCTCAAAACTTAAAAAAATTTTTTTATTCTGACAATGGCTCAACGGCAGTAGAAGTTGCTTTAAAAATGGCATATCAGTATTGGCAGTACAAAAAAGAAAAAAGAACAATGTTCTTATCTTTAAAAAATGCATATCATGGAGATACTATAGGTGCAGTTTCTGTTGGTGGTACAGACTTATTTCATGCTAGATTTAGGTCTTTACTTTTCAAAAATTATTTTACAATGTCGCCGTATTGTTATAGATGCAAGTTTAGAACAAAAGAGATCCCATTTCCTCTAAAAGCAAAAGATTTTAAAAATTATAATTTGCTAGCTGGTTGTAAAGGAGAATGTATAAAACAAATTGAACAAATTTTAATTAAACATTCTAAAAAGATTGCAGCTGCAATCATAGAACCTTTAAACCAAGCTGCTTCAGGTATGATAGTAATGCCTAAAGGATATTTGGCTGAGTATGCAAAGCTTTGTAAAAAGTACGATATTCTTTTAATTTGTGATGAAGTTGCTACAGGCTTCGGTAGGACTGGCAAAATGTTTGCTGTAGAGCATGAAAATGTACAGCCAGATTTTATGTGTTTATCAAAAGGCATAACAGGCGGGTATTTACCTTTGGCAGTTACGGTTACTACAAACAAAATTTATAATGCTTTTTTAGGTAAATACGAAGAGTTTAAAACATTTTTTCATGGACATTCTTATACTGCAAACCCTTTAGCTTGTGCAGCTGCAAATGCTGTTGTTGACATATTAAAAGAAGATGATGTCTTAGAAAAAGCGAATGATGTAATTAAACATTTAGAAAAAGAACTAAAAGGACTTTTAAATCATATTAGAGTAGGTAATATTAGGCAATGTGGAGTAATGGTAGGGATAGAAATTGTAGAAGATAAAAAAACAAGTAAATCTTATGATTGTAAACATAAAATAGGGGCTCAAATCTGTAATAAACTGAGAAAACATGGCATTATAATAAGGAATCTTAGTGATACACTTGTTTTGTTTTTGCCGCTTATAATTACTAAGCTAGAAATTTCAAAAATAATTAGAGCAATCAAGGCAGAGCTTGAGGAGCTTTAATTGGTTTAGTTGTTAAACTACACCAAGAATTCAAACCAGTTTTCTTTATTAATGCATTTAACGTCTGATGGATTGTAGTTTGAAATAAAATTTTTTGGCTGTTTTATTTTATATTTGCTGTACTTAAACTCGTATCCTTCTATAATATTGCTATATTCTTCTACGTAATCTACTTCTTCTCCTGTAAAGGTTCTATAAAAAAATTGCTTAACTCTTTTCTGTAGAGCGTTGTTCAATTTTTTACGTTCTACAATACAAAAATTTTCCCATAAAGTGTCTGTATCAGTTCTAAGGTTTAATGGTGTAAAAGTCTGTATAAGAGCATTCATACCTAAGTCATAAAAGAATACTTTAACAGATTTAGAAATTTCTCTACGTGGATTTTTTAAAAAAGAGCGTAGCTTAAAAACTATAAAACACTTTTCCAGTAAATCTATATACTTTGAAATAGTTGAGTGACTCATTCCAAGTTTTTGCCCTATTTCAGAATAAGAAACCTCTTTTCCGATTTGCAGTGCCAACATTTGTAAAAGCTCTAATAATTTATTTGAATTTTGAAGTTTTTCAAAAGCCAGAGCGTTTTTGTATAGATTAAGTACCTGCCATTATTGACAAATTTTCTTGAGTTACACTTTCTGAAGTTCCAAAAATATTAGGGTAGGTTCCTGTAAGTAAAATTTCATTAAGTTTACCAACAGTTTGTATAAAGCCAAGATTATTTTTTATTTCCCTTACAGAAAAAGGATAGAGTATAAACGGAATAGATCTGCCGGTTAAAGGAGCTCCTACCTGATTTGCTAAATCAAAACTTGAGGAGCCACTTGCAATCACACAAACATTTGGAAAAATATCATGAATTATTTTTAATATTAAACCTATGTTTTTTATATATTGAGCTTCATCTAAAACTATAAGGTCTTTATTATCTAAAGCCATACGTAATGAATTTTCGCTAGTAGTTTCAAATGCAGTTTTTACCTCAAGCGATTCACAATTAAAATATGCAGTCTTTTTTGTCAAAGAATATTTTTCTAAAATTTGTTTACAAAGAGTAGTTTTTCCTACTTGCCGTGCTCCATAAATTAATATTATTTTCCCTTTGAATAACTGCTTTTCAATAATATCTTGTAAATCTCTTTCAAAAAACATTTATCCTCCTATGCATAAATTTGAAATTTCATTGGCAGAATTGTAGTAAAATCAGCCAACCTTTTAGCTATTTTATATATAATCTTTAAATAAAAATATAGTAACTGGTATTGACAAAAATAGATAATTTCGATAAAATTTTAATATAAATTTAAATATTCCCATTAAATTTAAAATATTGATAAAAATATTAAAAAGGTGTCCTGCACATGTATAAAAGAATAATATCAGATACTATTGTTGCCTCTTTATATAAAGGCAAAATCATTATTATGTACGGAGCAAGGCGTGTAGGAAAAACTACTCTTTGCAACATGATTTTAGATGAGCAGGCAAAGTCAGGTAAAAAAACGGCATATTTTAATTGCCAATTGTTAAGTGTTAAATCAAAATTAGAAACTACAAACGAACAGATTCTTAAAGATTTTTTAGGTAATAACGATTTAGTTGTTTTAGATGAGGCGCAAACAATTTCTCAAATTGGTCTAATTTTAAAAATTATTTCAGATACTTTTCAAAACATTCAGATTATTGCCACAGGATCAAGCAGTTTTGAACTTTCAAATCATATAGGGGAACCGCTTGTAGGAAGAAGCAGAGAATTTAAGCTACTGCCATTATCTGTTAATGAATTAAAAACCAAACATAATAATTTTGAAATAGATAGTAAAATCAATAATATATTAAGATTTGGCTCTTATCCTGGTATAATAGATTTGCCAGAGACGGAGTCTATGATAGACTTAGAAAGTCTTGCCAGCAGTTATTTATTTAAAGATATTTTAGCTTTTGAAAATATCAAGAACTCGTCGATTATTTCAAAATTAGTAAAACTGCTCGCTTTGCAAATAGGAAGCGAAGTTTCAATTCACGAACTTGCTGGACAGCTTGGCTTGGCTTCTCAAACTGTCAGAAAATATATAGATTTGTTAGAAAAGAACTTTATTGTCTTTTCTTTACAGGCATATAGTTCAAACTTAAGAAAGGAGATAAGCAAATCAAACAAAGTTTATTTTTATGATTTAGGAATACGTAACGCCATTATAAATAATTACAATACCCTTGATAACAGAGACGACATAGGGGCTTTATGGGAAAATTTTTGCATAAATGAAAGATTAAAATACAATCAGCAAAATAATAGAATCGTAAATAATTATTTCTGGCGTTCATATCAAGGCGAAGAGATAGATTATATAGAAGAAATTGGTGGAAAACTTCTAGCATTTGAATTTAAATATTCTTATAAAAAGATTAGACATAAAAAAACTTTTTTAAGAGCTTATCCTAACTCTGAATTTAAACTAATTAATAAAAACAATTGGCAAGAATTTTTTTAAGACTCTATTAACTCCCTCCTTGCTCATATATATCAAATACTGGCTGCCCATGCGCCCCTCTTCCCTTATTGTTGGCAAATACGCTCCCTCTTACCAAATAACTCTCACCTATTTTTATCGTTCCATCCATCTGTTGCTTTTATATCCCAACAAGAAGCTTTTTATACCACAAGTTTATTGTGTTGCTGTTTAGACTATTAAGTATGCTGTTTGGGTGCCTGTCAGGTCCCAAATAAAGCTCTCTATTATTTTTTTAGTTATAGCAACTTATTCTTCGTTTTCTCGTCATAGCCCTAGATTAGCTTTTTTCTACTTAATAATTAATGAAAAGTACATAAAATTATAACAAAAGCGGTCAATGTCAATGTTAATCATTTTTATACTGTTATTTTAATGAATTTATTAAAAGATGTATGTCTTTAACACTATGCCCGGAAGTTAAAGATATTCTTATCCTTGCCTTACCGTTAGGTACAGTTGGTGGTTTAATTGAAGGGACATAAATATTGTTTTTTAGAAGTTGAGATGATAATTTTTCTGTTTTTTCGATTGTTCCTGTTATAACTGGTATTATTTGTGATTCAGACTTGCCAATATCAAATCCTAAATCTTTTAGTTTATTTTTTAAGATTTTTGAAATATTATGAAGATGTTTCCTGTCACTATCACTTTCTTTTATAATTTCTAAAGATTCTATGGCCATAGCTGCTAAAAATGGAGAAATTGCAGTTGTATATATAAAAGCTCTACTTTTGTTTATTAAAAAATCTATCAGTGTTTTAGATCCGCAGACAAAGCCTCCTTGTAAAGCAAAAGCTTTTGAGAGAGTACCTATAGTGATGTCTATTTTATCAGCAACTCCAAAAGTGTCAGCAAGACCTTTACCTTTATAACCAAAAACTCCTGTAGAATGAGCTTCATCTATCATGCTTACAGCTTTATATTGTTGGCAGAGATTTACAAATTCATCCATTGGAGCAATATCTCCATCCATTGAAAATAAAGATTCAGTTACTACTAATTTAAAATTATAATTTCTAGTTCTTTTGAGAACTTTTTCAAGAGAGCTCATATCGCAATGTTTGTAAACAAAAATTCTAGCTCCTGATAGTTTTGCTCCATCCCAAATTGAAGCGTGGTTTAGTTTGTCCATTATTATGCATGCGTCTTTTTGGTAAGATGTCAATGCACTTATAACACCTAAATTTGTTTGGTATCCACTCGGATACACAAGGCATGCTTGTTTGCTTTTAAATAAGGCTAACTTTTCTTCTAATTCTTTATGTACTGAAATATTGCCAGACACGAGTCTAGATGATGTGGCAGACAGCCCATAAGTTTTTATAATATTTATGGCTTTTTCTTCTATTTCTTTATCTCCAGCCAGATCTAAATAATTGTTAGATGAAAAATTGATTAGCTCTTTGCCTTGAATTTTTATTTTAGACATTGGGGAACAATCTGCATTTCTTAAAAATCTTTTAAATCCACTATTTTCCATTTCTGATAATTGTTGTGATAAGAGTTTATTAAGCATATCGTTCACTTTTATGTTTTTTTAAAAATAAAGCACAAGATTGTCCGCCAAACCCAAAAGACAAAACAAGGCTAGAATTGATAGTGCTTATTTTTGGCTTATTTGGCGTGTAATCCAAATTTAAATTTATATCTGTTTGTTTAAAATTTAAAGTTGGAGGGACAATATTGTTTGCCATGGCAAGTAAAGAAAATATTGTCCCAGCTATTGCAGAAACGCTAAGCATGTGCCCAGTTGCAGCTTTTGTAGAACTTAAAGAAATTTTCTTTGCATTATTAAAAGATTCAAAAACAGCTTTACTTTCATTGTAATCATTTAATTTTGTTGCTGTTCCATGCATATGTATGTAATCAGGCGTATGTCCGGATACAGTTTTTTTAATTATTTGTGTCATTTTTGAATGGGAACTTATAGATAAAGTATTGCCAGAGTATATACCATTTGAAAAATTTGCTATTTCAGCATAAATTTTAATATTATTTTTTATAGCCTTTTGTAAACTTTCAAGTACGATAAAACCGGCTCCCTCTCCTATTGCAAAGCCGTCTCTGTCTTTGTCAAAAGGGCTAGGTAAATGCTTTGTTAAAACGCCCATGTTTTTAAATCCTGCTATATAAAGTGGATGTATAGAAGTTTCGCTACAACCACAGACAACAGCATCGCATATCCCATCTTTTATAAGTTTACAACCTTGCATAATTGTTAAAATTCCTGTAGCGCACGCTGCAGATACACAAGAAGTTTCATTAAAATGAAAAGTTTTGCTTAATTCTTTTAGTAAAGAATATTCAAAAGGCTTATTAAATAGATTTGTTTTACTTTCTCCTAAACAGAGTCCTAGCTTTTTATTAGAAGAAGAGTTTGCAATGTTTGCGTCTTCAAGAGCTTGATTAATAGCCAACATTGCCATTTGGTATTGTCTTTGATTGTTTGCTACGTTGAAATTGTCTAAACTAGCAATATTTGCATCTACTTTTTTATTGTAACAAATATTATGATTACAATTTATTAATTGTTTCCAATTTTTTTCTTTACCTATACCTAGAGGGGAAACTATTCCTATACCTATAATTGCGACTTTAATGTTACTATTCATTTTATATCAATCTTGAGTCAAAGTTGAATACTTGTCCTGACACAGTTTTAAGTCCTGATAAAAAAATAATAAAATCAGTGAACTCTTTAATGTCTGTTGTTGTGTTTAGAACACTTTCTTCTTTTACTTTTTTTATATAAGAATCGCTAGCGTTATTGCCCATATTTGTAAGGTGAAACCCTGGCAATACAGCGTTTGCTGTTATCCCAAAATGTCCAGCTTCTATAGAGAGGTTTTTCGTAAATGCAATAAGCCCTGCTTTAGAAGTAGAATAATTTGCACTTCCTATAAAAGCTGTGAATGCACGTATAGAAACTATATTAATTATAGATCCACTCTTACGACGTTTGCTCAGGACTTTTAAAACTTCTTTTGTTGTATAAAATACACCTGTTAGATTAGTGTTTATAACAGAAGACCACTCATTGTTAGACATTTTTAATATTGTCGATGGATTAGAAATTCCGGCATTGTTTATGAGAGAGTCAATGGAACCATACTCTCCAATAGTAGTTGTAACCAACTTTTTTACATCGTCATAGACACATACATCTGCTTGTATAAACTTAGAGTTTTTTAATACGTAATCTGGTTTATCATTTTTATAACAGCCACATACGTTCCATCCAGCTTTTGAAAATGCGATTGCTAAATGTTTACCTATGCCTCTAGATATACCTGTTATCAATATTGTTTTGCTTTGCATAAAACCTCAATAGAATTAAATTATACTAAAAATTACACTAAAGATGTTTTTTTAGTATAATCTTAAAGATTACTTTTAAATTAGCCAAGAGGGCTTTGTTATGGATATGGAGAAAGTTTATAATTTTAAGACAGTTGAGGGGAAATGGAGCAAGTATTGGGTAGAAAATAAAACATTTTCAGCAAAAGTGGACAAAAATAAAAAGCCGTTTACTATAGTTATACCTCCTGCTAATATTACTGGATCATTACATATGGGGCATGCTTTAAATACTACTTTGCAGGATATCATAATAAGGTTTAAAAAGCTTCAAGGGTATAACACTTTGTGGGTCCCTGGCACTGACCATGGGGGCATTGCTACACAAAATGTAGTTGAAAAACTTTTAAAGAAAGAAGGTATAAATAAGTATGAATTAGGTCGTGAAAAGTTTTTAGAAAAAATGTGGCAGTGGAAAAACAAAACAGGTGATACGATATTAAGCCAACTTAAAATGATGGGATGCGGTTTAGATTGGGATAGAGTTGCTTTTACTATGGACGAAAGTCGTTCTAAAGCTGTAAAAAAAGCTTTTATAGAACTATTTAATAAAGGTTTAATATATAGAGGAAAAAGGCTTGTCAATTGGTGTACAAGATGTGGTACAGCGCTCTCAGATATAGAAGTTGAGTACGTGGATGAAAAAAGTAGTTTGTGGCATATTAAGTACCCTTTAAAAGATTCTAACGAGTATATTGTTATAGCAACAACTAGGCCAGAGACAATGTTTGGTGATACTGCTGTTGCGGTAAATCCTGAAGATGACAGATATAAAAAACTTTTAGGGAAAGCTTTAATGCTACCTTTACTAAATAGAGAAATTAAACTAATTTCAGATTACACTATAGACAAATCGTTTGGAACAGGTGCTCTTAAAGTAACGCCTGCTAGTGATGCTGTAGACAATGAAATTGCAAAAAGAAATAATCTTGAAGTTATAGAAATAATAGATATAAATGGCAAAATGATAAATGTACCAGAAAATTATAAAGGTTTAACAGTAAAAGAAGCTAGGGAAAAAGTAGTTAAAGAGTTAGAGATAAAAGGCTATTTAATAAAAGTACAAGCTTATGATCATAAAGTTGGTAAATGTTATAGATGTTCTACAACAATAGAACCTCTAATGTCAGAGCAATGGTTTTTAAATGTTTGGCAAATGTCTAAAAGAGCTATAGATGCAGTAAATGATGGTGAAACTGTTTTTCATCCAGAATCTTGGAAAAGACCTTACACTTTATGGCTTGAAAATTTAAGAGACTGGTGTATAAGTCGTCAGTTGTGGTGGGGACATAGAATACCTATATATTATTGTGTTGATGAAAAAGGCAATAAAACTGATTGTAAGTCTATTGCTTCTTTTGAAGCACCGAAACAATGTTTGTGTTGTAAAGGGTCAAATTTTGTTCAAGATGAAGATGTTTTAGATACTTGGTTTTCTTCTGCTTTATGGCCAGTGAGCATTTTTGGTTGGCAAGAAGACGAACATAACAAGGAGTTGAAGTATTTTTATCCAACATCAGTTTTAGCTACAGGGCATGAAATTATATATTTGTGGGTAGCTAGAATGGTACAGTTTGGGTTAGAATTTATGAAAGAAGTTCCTTATAGAGATGTCTTTATTCATGGTATTGTAAGGGATAAACATGGCAAAAAAATGTCTAAATCTTTAGGCAATGTAATTGATCCTAGAGAAATTATGGATAACTTTGGTACAGATGCTTTAAGATTTGCTTTAGCTTGTGCTGGAGCTCTTGGAAGAGATATGCAAATTTCAGAAGAATCATTTTTGTCAGCAAGAAATTTTGCAAATAAAATATGGAACGCTTCAAGGTTTATAATAATGAACTTAGAAGGAATTGAAAATTTAGATGTAGATATAACAGCTATAGAACTTTCTGATAAGTGGATTTTAGCAGAACTTTACGAAATGTCTTTGAAAGTAAAAAAAGCTTATGAATCTTACAATATAGACACTGCTTCAAGGACGCTTTATGATTTCTTTTGGGTAAAATATTGTGATTGGTATATTGAACTTTCCAAAATACGCATGATGTCTGAAGATCTACAAGCAAAAAAGCAGGTTCTTAAGATATTGGTGCATGCCCTTAAAGTTACATTGCAGTTGTTATCGCCTGTTATGCCGTTTATAACTTCAGAAATTTGGCAAATATTAGGAGAAAAAAAGATAATAGCAGAAAGCAAGTTTTTAAATGAGCTCAAAGAAAGTGATAAATCTAATATTGAAAAAATGAAGTTTTTACAGGATATAATAATAGCTTTAAGAACTATTAGAAGCAAGATGAACATATCTCCAGCTCAACAAATAGAAGCGCTATTTAATGTGCTAGATGAAAGTAAAGAAAAGGTTGTAAAGGAAAATGAAAGTTATGTAAAACAGCTTGCAAAACTAAGCTCAATAACTTTTACAAAAAATATTGTAAGGCCAAATAATTCTGCATTAGCTGTTGTTAGTGGTTTTGAAATATTTTTACCTTTAGAAGGGCTTATAGATATAGAAAAAGAAAAAACAAGACTTCTTAAAGAGTTAGCTCTTGCAAAACAAGAAATAGAAAAAACTACTGCTAAATTAGAAGATGACAATTTTATCAAAAGAGCACCTGGGTCAGAAGTAGAAAAAATTAAAACTAGACTTAATGAAGCTAATATAAAATTGGACAAAATTAATGAGAGTTTAAGATTTTTAGGATAAAATCATGGTAAAAAAGATAATATTAGCCACTACTAGTAAGTATAAGGAAGAAGAAATAAAATCATTATTAAAAGATCTAGATATTGAAGTTATGTCTATGACTTCTTTTGATAAGTATCCTAAAACAATAGAAGATGGCAAAACTCTTGAAGATAATGCAATAAAGAAAGCAAAAGAAGCAGCCAAGTTTTTTAATAGCTGGGTTATTGCAGATGATTCTGGCCTTGAGGTAGATTATTTAAATGGTGAGCCTGGAGTTTTTAGTGCTAGATATGCTGGAAAAGAATGTTCTTTTCAAGATAATATTAAAAAGTTACTTTATGCTTTAAAAGATGTTCCGTTTGAAAAAAGAACTGCACGGTTTAGAACAGTTATTGCAATTGCTAGTCCTAGTGGTCAGTTGTACTTGTCAACAGGAGAAATCTATGGTATAATCAATCTCATAGGGAAAGGACAGTATAATTTTGGATATGATCCAATCTTTTATATTCCTGAATACAATAAAACTTTTGCAGAGTTAACGCCTGATATTAAAAATACAATAAGCCATAGGGCAAAAGCTTTGCAACAAGTTAAAGTGGTCCTTAAACAATTGTAAGCAACCCGGGAAGTAGCGTAATTGGCTATCGCGCCTGCTTTGGGAGCAGGAGGTTGTGGGTTCAAGTCCCGCCTTCCCGATATATTTTAATATTTTGTAATTTGTCTATATTATGGTCCGTTCATTTTTATGGCAATAGAGTATTTATTTGGGGTATCTCGATGACAAACAACAAACAACAAACAACAAACAACAAACAACAAACAACAAGAATACTGTATTAATAGCTTCTTATTAGTTGACATAGCCTTTTGTTTTGATGAAAATCAATTTATACAGGTAATGGTGACTATTACTAGTCTTTTATGCAATGCGAAGAAGACAACAAGGTATAAATTGTATTTAGTTTGTCCGGAGGGGATGTATCGGACAGAAATTATAGAATATTTAAATTCGTTATCCTATGATTTTGAATATAAAATTCTTGATGTAGATCTAAAGTTGCTTAATAAAGGTTATTGTGATAAAAATGCTTATTGGTCAAAAGGAATATTTTACCGTCTGCAATTACCAATCTTATTACCAGATGTTAAAAAAATTATCTATGCTGATTCTGATACTATCTTTCTAGATGACTTATCAGTCTTAACATCTATTGATATAGATGGAAAGTTAGTATTAGGTGTAAAAGATACAGCAAATCTTAAAGAAGAAATTCCTAAAAAAAAATATCAATTACTGGAAGTTATATTTGTTCTGGATTTATAGTAATGAATCTGGAATTAATGCGTGAGTTAAATTTAGTTTATAAGTGGAATATTTTGTGTGGCAATAAGTACTATTTCCCCGATCAAGATATTATTAATATAACATGTAAAGGGAAAATTGGATTTTTGCCACCTAAATACAACTCATATTTACCAGTGTCTCATAATTTTGTGCAAAAAATGATAGATGAGCAAATATGGACAAAAGAAGAAGTTAGCGAAATGCTTTATAACCCTGTTATATATCATTTTGTTGGTTGGGATAAACCTTGGCAAATTCGTAGAGAAAATAAGATTATGGATATTTTGTGGTGGAAATATGCAAAAATGACCCCATATTTTGGAATTTTAAACCAAGATTATATAACTAATCATATGAAGTATGAATCAAATCGGTTTAGTGTGCTTTTTAGCAGAAAATTAAAACTGTTTGATAAAATCCCTATTATATTTTTTAGGCATAAAGGCAATAGATTAGTGATATATCTTTTTAAAATATTTCCTTTTTTATGGTCAATAAAAAAGGATGTATAAAAATGAAAATAGATTTGGTTTATACTTGGGTTAATGGTGCTGATCTTTCTCATCATGAAAAAGTTATGGAAATTGCAAAAAAGTTTAATGTTCCGGAGAATGAAAATACTTATCATGAAAGCAGATTTATAGATACTGATTTTTTGAAATACTCTTTAAGGTCTGTAGAGAAAAACATGCTGTGGATTAATAAAATTTTTGTAATTGTAGATAGTCAGATTCCAGAATGGTTAAAACTTGGTAGAGAAATACAAATTATAGAGCACAAAGATTTACTTGGTAAGTATTATCCAAACTTTAATTCCATAGCAATAGAAACATTCCTTTATAAAATACCAGGATTATCTGAGTTTTTTATTTATTCTAATGATGATTTTTTTTGTAATAGAGAAATTAGTAGAGATTATTTTTTTGATGTTAAGGAGAAGCCAATATATCGTGGAGGCTTTTTTGGAAGGAAACATTCCAATCTAAACTTACATTGTAGAGTAACATATCAAGCTATTATTTATGCTTATGTTCTTTATAGTAGGTGGTTGCCGATAAGATTTAGTCATAACATGACACCATTTAGGAAATCTTTTCTTAAGGATAATATTGAGGAGTCAACTTTTCAAGATTGGATAGAACTACTAGGCAAGCTAAGTTTAGAGAAGATACAAATGTCTCACTGGCTTTGTTTAAATTAATGGATATATGTAAACGTAGGGCCAAGTATATCAATGAAGGTTACTTAGGTTACTATGATTTCAAAACAATGTGTAAATTGGATAAGGATAAACCTTATTTGGCTAGTATAAATGATTCTATCAACGATAATCGTTTTACTAGGTTTTGTATTGAAGAATATATGAAGAAAAAATTTCCAAGACCATCATAATGGGATAAGAAATAATGAATTTATTTAAAAAACTAAAAATGCATTTTATATTATGTGGGTGGTGGGGTGTGTATTGTTTTATGCCTTGTGCTAGTTTTTTATTATATAAACAAGGAAGTTTCAAAAAATGTGCATAATAATGACAATGAATATTACTTAAAGAGTGCAGTCAAAGATGATTTTAAAAAGTATGTAGTTAACAATAACATGCCAAAAGTAATGAAAAAATTAAAATCTGGTCTTGATGATTTGTCAATAAAACATGTTGATCTAGCGATGGATATTATAATAAATTTTCCTCCTTATAGTTAATTCCTGAAATTAAAAAAGTGCGAGATTTTCAAAAAAATTATACAGGTAAATTTACATCAGAATGTATGTATTATAAACATGGTTTATCTTTGGTTCCAGAAAAAGTTAAAGATTATATTAAAGGTAAAGCTTTTATTGATTTAGGATGTTATGTGGGGGATTCTGCAGTTGTTTTGTCTGAGTTTAGTCCATCCATAATTTTTTCTTTTGATATTAGTGAGAAAAGTTTAAAAGAGTATGAGGCAAATACGCGTGACTTGTCTCACTGTTGTACCTCATAAGTCGTTTTGTCTTGCACTCTCTGATGCAAAAAAACAATTAGTTTTAATGATACAGGGACTCCTAGTACTAATATTTTAAAGATAGGACATAGCTCTGTGGAGGCTGATACCTTGGATAACTTTATAAAAAATAGCGATTATAAAGGCAAAGTTGGTTACATTAAATCTGACATAGAAGGTGATGAATCTAATATAATATGCTTAGAGGAGCTGTAGATACAATTAAAAGAGACAGGCCTGTACTTTACATATCAATCTACCAATGCAAAAGACTTTTTTGAAATTAAACCGTTTTTGGAGAGTCTTAATCTTGATTATAAATTTATTATGAGATTTATGCCGTTTCGGCAAAATAATCCAATTGTCAAATTTTCATTTGTTGCATATCCAAGAGAGTTAGATTGAAAGTATGTATAAGATTTCTTCATTTGGAATTATTTATGGTTTTTTAAATACCAAATAATCCATATGTTATAAACTACTAGATGAATCAAATTTTTTAAAAAAAGGCAAAAATATGTACAATATAGTATTATGAGTGTGCAAAGATGTTGTAAAGATGTATAAATATATTATAAATAAAGATAAATAACGAATAATAGTGAGGGATGAAGCAGATAAAGGATAAAAAATATTATGAGAAGTATATGGGAAAAGAAGTGAGTTTGCTGGCAGTAGCGTTTGGGCAAAATAAAGAAATAATATGTAAGTTTGCTAAAATAGAATAGATTGGATTCTTAAAATTTATAATGATTAAAGTTAATAAATTGGAAAAAGATATTAAATTTGGGAATATAATTATAATTTCTGCTCCTTCTGGAGCAGGGAAAACTACTATATGTGATGCTATTGTAAAAAGTGATAAAAATATAATACGTTCAGTTTCTTATACAACAAGAATTCCTCGCAGGGGAGAAAGAAATTCTCGGGAATATTTCTTTGTGTCAGAAATAGAATTTGAACAAATGCTTAAAGAAAATAAATTTGTTGAATCAGCTATGGTGCATGGTAATTATTATGGGACGTCAAAAAATTTTGTAGATAAAACCTTAAAGTCTGGCAAAAATGTTCTTTTAGAAATTGATGTTCAAGGCGGACTAAAAATAAAAAAACAATATCCGCAATCTTGTATGATTTTTATTATGACTAAAAATCTTAATATTTTAAAACAACGTTTAATTTCTAGAAATAAAGATTGTACAGAAACAATGAATATGCGTCTTGAAAATGCTAAAAAAGAAATACAATACTTAAAAAAATATGAATATCTTGTTATAAATGACAATTTAAAAAAAGCTATAGATTCTGTAAAAACTATTATAAGATCTTTAAAATATAAAGTAATAAAAAATAAGAATTATTTTAATTAGTTCAACAAAAGGGAGAATGAAATGGCACAACTAACAGATAGCCAATTAAGAGAAGCAGTTGCAGCATCTACTCTTGGAAGATATGAAATAGTTAAAATGGCGTTAAATTGGATGTCAGTAAACAAATATAATGAAGAGTTTAGAAAATTGCCTCAAACAGAGCTAATCAACAAAGCTTTAAGTGATGTTTTAACTGGTGTAGCAACTTTAGAGAAAATTGAAGAGTTGCGTAAAAAAGTAAAAGACAATTAATTAAAATGTCTTTAGAAAATAAAAACATTGTTTTAGGTGTTTGTGGGGGCATTGCAGCCTATAAAGCTTGCGATATAATAAGACAGCTTACTAAACTGCAAGCTAATGTGGAGTGTGTTTTAACAAAGACTGTATCTAATTTTATAGCACCGCTTACTTTACAAACTTTGTCAAAAAATAAAGTACATCAAGATATGTTTGAAAGTATTGAAAATTATGATATTGGTCACATTTCTTTGGCAAAAAAGGCAGATATGATTGTTATAGTACCAGCTACTGCAGATACAATTGCAAGGCTTGCTGCTGGTAGAGCAGATGACTTGCTTTCTAGCATAGTGCTTGCTTCTAAAGCTAAAATTCTAATATGTCCAGCTATGAATTCTAATATGTTGTCACATAAGGCAGTCTGTAACAATATTACAATCTTAAAAAGTTATGGATATAATTTTGTTATGCCAGAAAGTGGAGAACTTGCTTGTGGTGATTGTGGTGATGGTCGTCTTGCTAAAATAGAAGTTATAGTTTCTAATGTTGTGGAAATTTTGAGTTGATGAACAAAAAAATTAGGTTTCTTATTTTATCTGGGCCAACTAAGGAATACATTGATCCTGTAAGATATATAAGCAATGAATCTTCTGGAGGAATGGGTAGTGCTTTGGCAGAAGCTGCAGTTAAAAAAGGTTATGAAGTTATATTTATTTCTGGCCCTGCAAAAGTATTGCCAAAAGATGTAAAGATTATAAATGTTATAACAGCTTTTGACATGTTTAAAGCTACAAAAGTTAATTTTAAAAGGGCTGATATTGTTATAAGTGCGGCAGCAATTGCAGATTATAGACCTGTAAAAATAAGTAAGCACAAGATAAAAAAAGATTGTTCAAGTTCTGCAATGTCAATAAAACTTAAACAAAATCCAGATATAATAAAATATTGTGGTAAAAATAAAAAAAGTCAAATTGTTGCAGGTTTTGCTTTAGAGACAAAAAACCTAATAAGTAACGCTTTAATAAAACTAAAGAATAAAAATCTAGATTTAATTGTAGCTAATGGGGTAGAAACTTTTAATTCTAAAAATTCTACTGTAAATATAATAACTCAAAACAATGTTTTAAAAATAATAAATGAAAGCAAAAATACAATAGCCGGGAAAATTATCGATGAAACAGTTAAAATATTTGAAAATATTAAGCTTTGCAAAGACAACTCTAGAAGATTATAATAACTGGGGAGAAACAGAAGTTTATAAAGCTAGTCAAGAATTGTCTAATAATAAGACGATTCTAGAAGAACAACAAAAAACTTTTACAGTAAAACCTTTGAATGCTAAAGAGCAGTTAGACAATTTAAGGCAGCAAGTAAAAGATTGTAAGGGTTGTCCTTTGTGCAAAACACGTTTGAATGCTGTTTTTGGAGAAGGTTTTGAAAATGCAGATTTAATGTTTGTTGGAGAAGGCCCCGGATATGATGAAGACCATAAAGGGGAGCCATTTATTGGGAAAGCAGGTCAACTTTTAACTAAAATTATTGAAGCTATGAGCCAAACCAGAGATACTGTATACATAGCAAATATTGTTAAATGTCACCCTATGATAGATCCCTCCAACCCAGAAAAACGAGAAAATGATAGGCCTCCAACACCTTCAGAAATGCAAGTTTGTAAAAGATATTTGGACATGCAAATAGATATTATAAAACCTAAAATTATTGTTACTTTAGGAGCGTCTTCTACTAAAGGGCTTTTAAATAATGAAGACCCCATAAGTAAAATAAGAGGCACATTGCAAGAATATAATAATGCTAAACTTATACCTACATATCACCCGGCAGCTTTGCTTCGTAACCCTAGTTTAAAAAAGTTTGTTTGGGAAGACATGAAAAAAGTCATGCATTTTTTAAGTACTGGTGAAATATGATTGTTTTAGAAGTAGTTGTCCCTATTCCTTTCAATAAAACTTTTTATTATCTCCCCTTAGAAAATATAGAACCCAAAAATTTTGTTGGTAAAAGAGTCAAAGTTCCTTTTGCAAATAGGGTTTTAGTTGGGTATGTAATTGCTTTAAAGGATATAGATTTAGACACTATACCTGAATTAAATTTTAAGACAGTTGTTGAAGTTTTAGATAACAAGCCTCTTATTACACAAGAAACTATTGAGTTAAGTAACTACATTGCAAACAATTATGTTTGTTCTTTTGGTGAGGCATTGGCATCTGTTGTGCCTATTTCAATGAAAACTTCAAAGAGAGCTTTTAAAGTTAAGGGTCCAAAAGATTGTAATGCTCAAGAAAGACATATTTTAAATTCTTGGCAAACAAACGCCCTATCTCTAATAAACTCTTCATTAGAAAAGAGCGTAAATTCTTGTTTTTTAATTCATGGAATAACAGCTTCTGGCAAAACAGAAGTTTATATAAAAGCCATAGAAAAAGCTTTAGCAGTAGGTAAAAGTGCCATAATGCTTATACCAGAGATTTCTCTTACAAGTCAATTTGTTAATATTATGACGCAAAGATTTGGAGAAAATTTAGGTGTTTGGCACAGCAATATAAGTAATATTGTAAAATATCAACTATTTTTGAAAGCACAAAATGGCGAAATAAAAGTTATGCTTGGAGCAAGATCTGCTGTTTTTGCCCCTTTTAAAAACTTAGGTCTTATAATTGTTGATGAAGAGCACGAATATACTTATAAGCAAGACCAAAAACCATCTTACGATGCTAGAGAAATAGCAAAATGGAGAGCTAAATATAATAATGGAGTTGTAGTGTTTGGTTCAGCTACGCCGTCTTTAGAAACTTATAAAGATGCTTTAGAAAAAAGAATTACTTTAATAGAAATGAAAGAACGTGTTGGTAAAAAAAGTTTACCGGAAATAAAAGTGGTACCATTAAATAATAGGCCTAGATCTAGTTTATTTATACCTGAAACTGTTGAAGCAATATCAAACACAATTGCCAAAAAAGAACAGGCTATGATTTTTTTAAATCGTAGAGGATATTCTCCTACTTTAATATGCAGACAGTGTGGCAATGTTTATCAATGCCCAAGATGCTCTATATCTATGGTCTTTCATAGAAATCCAGATACTCTAAAATGCCATTATTGTGGAGCGACTAAAAATTTGCCTATAATTTGTCCTACGTGTGCAAGTAGACAGATAACAGTGTTTGGTACTGGTACGCAAAAAGTTGAAGATGAGTTAAGAAAACTTTTTCCTAATGCAAAAATTTTTAGGCTTGATGGTGATACTGCTACATCAAAAAAGAGCTATGATAAAGCTTACAATGGTATAAAGAATTTAGAATTTGACATATTAATTGGCACTCAGATGATTGCTAAGGGGTTTAATTTCCCCCAAGTAAGTTTGGTTTGTGTTGTAGATGCAGACACATCTTTATATTTGCCGGGTTTTAAATCTGTAGAGAAAACATTTCAACTTATAACGCAAGTTTCAGGACGTAGCGGAAGGGGAGAAGTAAAGGGTAGTGTTATAGTGCAAACAAACCATAGTTCTCATTATGCAATAGAATATGCAAAAAAGAATGATTATATATCTTTTTATAATAGGGAAATAGAGCAAAGAAGGAAATTAAATTATCCGCCATATTGTGACATTGCAAAAATTACTATAAAAAATAAAAATGAAAAAAGAACAGGGATAGATTCTCAAAAGCTTTTGTATTTGTTTAAAGATTTAAATGAGGAATATGGATTAAATTTGATCCTTTTGGGCCCAGTAGTAGCATATATTGCAAAATTAAATAATGTTTTTAGAAGATATATAATAATTAAAGGGAAAAGAGATAATATATTAAAAATTACAAAGTTTAGCGAAAACATAAAACAATCTACAGGGACGTCTATTATAACAGAGATTATGCCATCAGAATTAATTTAATTATTATTTAAACATAAAACTCACTTCTTTTAACAATCCCATTTGTCTGTCATAATAAACCTCTTAGAAACTACGGGTGTAACAGGTTGCCAACTCTTTTTTTGAATAAGTATGGTAAAATAGAAGGATGCAAATAAGCCCACTGTGCGTACAGATGCAATATCGTATGGCTTGTATAACTAAATTACAGATATAAAGTTTTGGTAGAAGGTGTCAAAGAGTATGCTTTAGTGAAAATAAAAGAGATTAGGAAATAGTATCCATTTCCAACCTAACGGGCGTAAGCACATAGCTGTTGACTAAAGCTGCTTCTTTATATATCAATTTTTTCAAAAAGATAATAAAGATGTACAATATAATAATAAAGTTAATTATATATAAGGTGGAAACTAATGCTAAAAGCTATTCTTGGTTTAATTTTTGGTTCTCAAAATGAAAGAGATATAAAAGCAATAAAACCTATTGTGGACAAGGTTAATGCTTTAGAGATGACTATAAAACAACTTTCAGATGAAGGTTTAAGAAACAAAACTATTGAATTTAGAGAGCGTATTGCCAAAGGTGAAACTTTAGATGATATTTTGCCGGAAGCTTTTGCTTGTGTTCGAGAAGCTTCTGTTAGAACAATAGGGTTAAGACATTTTGATGTTCAAATAATAGGCGGTTATATTTTACACAAAGGTAAAATAGCTGAAATGAAGACAGGGGAAGGTAAAACTTTAGTTGCAACTCTTGCAGCTTATTTAAATGCTTTGCCTGAAAAAGGTGTGCATATTGTAACAGTTAATGACTATTTAGCAAAAAGGGATAAAGAGTGGATGGGTGTGGTTTATGAAAAGCTAGGGCTTAGAGTTGGTAATGTTGGACATGAAGCAAAAAACGAAGAAAGAAGGCAAGCTTACAATTGTGATATAACTTATGTTACAAATAATGAGCTGGGTTTTGATTATTTAAGAGATAATATGGTTACCTCAAAAGAGGAAAGAGCTTTGCGTCCTTTAAATTATGCAATTATAGATGAAGTTGACTCGATTCTTATTGATGAAGCAAGAACTCCACTTATTATATCTGGAGGTGCACAAGAGTCTAGTGATAAGTACTATATTTCAGATAGAATTGTCCCTATGTTAAAAGGTAGAAAAGTTACAGAAAGTGAAGAAATAAAGGCAAAGTATGATAATATAGATTTGTCAAAAGGTTATGACTTTCTTCTTGACGAAAAAAACCATTCTGTAGTTTTGACAGAGCAAGGTATTTTAAAAGCAGAAAAAATATTAGGTGTTAAAAATATTTATGATGATTTAGAATCTGAATGGGTGCATCATATAACTCAAGCTATAAGAGCGCATAATTTATATCGAAAAGATGTTGAGTATGTTGTAAAAAATGGTGAGGTGATAATAGTTGATGAGTTTACTGGTAGACTTATGCCTGGAAGAAGGTGGTCAGATGGACTTCACCAAGCTGTAGAAGCAAAGGAAAATTTAAAAATTGCAGCTGAAAACCATACGCTTGCTACTATAACTTTTCAAAACTTTTTTAGAATGTATAAAAAAATATCAGGTATGACAGGTACAGCTTCAACAGAGTCTGCAGAGTTCTGGGAAATTTATAAACTTGGTGTGGTAGAAATTCCTACAAACAACCCTATGCAGAGGAAAGATTATCCAGATGTTATTTATAGAACAGAGAAAGAAAAAGATAAAGCTATAGTCAATGAAATAGAAGAATGTTGGAGAAAAGGACAACCTGTTCTTGTTGGAACACGGTCAATAGAAAAATCAGAAAAGATAGCTTTTATGTTAAGACATAGAGGTATTCCGCATCAGGTTTTAAATGCGAAATATCATGAACTTGAAGCACAAATAATCTCTGCTGCTGGAGCTAAAAGAGCTGTTACAATAGCTACAAATATGGCTGGAAGAGGTACAGATATTGTTCTTGGGGCACAGGATCAGTTGCAGAATCAAGAGGTTAAGGATTTAGGTGGTTTACATATAATAGGAACAGAACGTCATGAATCTAGGAGAATAGATAATCAGTTAAGAGGGCGTTCCGGAAGACAAGGAGATCCGGGTTCTACAAGGTTTTTTCTTTCTATGGAAGATGAACTTATGCGTCTTTTTGGTTCAGATAGAATGACTGTTATGATGCAAAGGTTTGGGTTAAAAGGAGATGAAAACATTCAGCATCCTTGGATAACAAAAGCCATAGAAGGTGCTCAAAAAAAAGTGGAAGGTATGAATTTTGACATAAGAAAACAACTAATAGATTTTGATAATGTTATGAATAAGCAAAGAGAAGCTGTGTATAATTTAAGAAATGAGATTCTGGAAGGTGAGGATATTTCAGATACTATAAAGGATATGATTGATGAATCCATAGAAGAAAAACTTGATATATGGGCATCTGCAAAATATTCAGAAGAATGGGATTTTGCAAATATAAATGCATGGCTTTTTAGAACTTTTGGTATTAATTATGAAATAGTAGATAAAAAAGGGGTAAACTTTTTAACAAGAGAAGCTTTCTTTAAAGATATTTACGATAAAATTTTAGAAGTTTATGAAAAAAGAAAAGAGGACCTTACTCCAGAGCTTATGGCTCAAATACAGAGGATGGTTCTTTTACAGATGATAGATTCTTCTTGGAAAGATCATCTATACGAGCTTGACCAATTGAAAAGAGGTATAGGTTTTAGAGCTTATGCTCAAAAAGATCCTAAAATAGAGTACCAAAAGGAATCTTTTGCTTTGTTTGAATCTATGATGAAAAGGATTAGAGAAAATACCATAGAGTATATTTTTAAGGTCCAAGTAAATATAAAATCTCAGTCACAAACTAACAGTAGCGGTTCTGAAGTTGTAAGTTCGAGTTCTGTTTTTAAAAATAAAAAAGAGATAACAAACTCCAAAAAGATTAATGATTTAAATAAAGTTGGGAGAAATGATCCTTGTCCTTGTGGTAGTGGGAAAAAATATAAGAAGTGTTGTAGTGCAAGGTAAATTTGTACAACTTGTTCATAAATAGTAAAAGTAATGAACTATAAAATTAAATATCTTAGCATGGTGGCATTGTGTAAATGAATATGTGGTTGACCAAAACTAGATTGACTAGTAGTTTTAAAAAAAAATATATAGATGTTATATTTTGTTGTATTACAGGGGTGCTAGCTGTAATTTCATTCCCAAAGTTTAATTTATTTTTTTTTGTATATATAGCATTTATACCGTTACTTTTTGTAGTTACAAGAAATGATTTTAAAAAATCGTTTCTTTATGGTTTTACTGCAGGTTTTGTTTTTAATGCTGTAGGGCTTTATTGGCTATTGCCGACGTTGGAATTCTACACAGGTTCACATTTGCAAACAATTGTAAGTTCTTGTTGTTTGTGGGCATATTTATCTTTATATTGGGGATTTTGGGCATTACTCTTATCTTTTGTTTATAGAAATACAAAAAAAATTAAAAATCAAATATTTGCAAATATTCTTGTCATTATTTTTGGTGCTTGTTTGTGGGTAGTATTAGAATATGTGAGAACATATTTTCTTACAGGATTTCCGTGGATGTTGATTGGATATTCACAATTTAAATTTATTGAAGTTATACAGTTGTCTGAATTTTGTGGTGTTTATGGAGTGTCATTTTTAATATTATTTTGTAATTTGTGTTTTTATTTTTGGATTAAAAAAAGTCAAAAGAAATATTTATATTTACCGCTATCTTTTGTTTTTATTATATTAATATTTGGTGCAATAAGAGCAGAAAAGTTTAATTTTTTGGGTGAGAAAGAATTTTCTGTGTCTATAGTCCAACCCAATATTGACCAAAATTGTAAATGGGATAATGCTTATCGAGCATATATTTTAGAAGTGTTAAGGATGTATGCTAATAAAATTTCTGAACATAAAACGGATTTGGTCCTATGGCCAGAAACAGTGTTGCCAGGATATATACCTATAGATGAATATATTTATGGTAGTGTTAAAGATATTGTAAATATTGCAGGTGGGTTAAATATAGTAGGCTCTAATTTTTATGAAGAAGATTTACCTTATAACGCCACGTTTTCTTTTGAAAATAATGGTTTTTATGGAGATTATATTTCTGTTCACAAAAAAAACCATCTTGTCCCTTTTGGGGAATTTATTCCATGCAAAACTTTTCTTTCAAAATTTTTTGGAGTTTTAAATCAAATGGGGGATTTTGTTAGAGGAGACGATACTCAAATTTTTAGTAATGAAAAAATGTATTTGGGGGCTATGATATGTTCTGAGAACTTTTTTCCAGATATTGCTAGGCGTTTTGTTCTTTCTGGAGCAAAAGTGCTTACAACCCAAGCTGATGATTCTTGGTTTTTTGATACAGCAGCTCTAGAACAACATTTTATAATGAACATATTTAGGGCTGTTGAAAATAGAAAGCCACTGTTAGTATCTGCTAATTCTGGTATTTCTGGGATAATTAATGCATCTGGTTTTATTGTAAGTCAAACGATGTCTTCAAAAAGTGTGTTGTTAAAAAGAACATTTTTGCAGAATGACTTTAAAGCTTTTTATACAGAGCATGGAGATATATTTGTATATGTTTGTATGTATATGAGCTTATTTATATTTTCTGTAATATTAATATTAATTTTTGCTAAATTTTTTGTAAAAAATAAACAATAATGTAAAAGAGGATTTTGTATGTTAGAAAAGCAAAAAGAAAGAATATATGCTTTAAGGAGGTCTCTTTGATTTAGATGCAAAAGTACAAAAAATCAGAGAGCTTGAAAGAGAAATATCTGATTCAAATTTTTGGAATGATCAAAGTAAAGCAAAGAAAGTTATGTCTGAACTTGATGCTTTAAAGAATTTAAATCAGTCTTGGACATCCATGAAAAACCAAGTACAAGATTTAATGGATTTGAAAGAGTTGGCTGTTTTGGAAAATGACGAATATACTTTATCTGAAATAGAAATAAATACTAAAAAACTTGAAAAAGAGTTGTCTGCTTTTGAAACTAAAACAAAATTAGGCAGTCAGCATGATAAAAATAGTGCAATTATGTCTATACATGCTGGAGCAGGTGGTACTGAGTCTTGTGACTGGGCACAAATGCTTGTGAGAATGTATTCTCGTTGGGCTGAAGATAAAGGTTTTAATGTAGATGTTGTTGATAGTTTGGATGGGGATGAAGCAGGTATTAAGAGTATAACAATGATTATAAAGGGCGAATATGCTTATGGATTTTTGCAGTCAGAAATTGGGGTCCACAGATTGGTGCGTATTTCTCCTTTTGACTCTAATAAAAGAAGACATACGTCTTTTAGTTCTGTAGATGCTATTCCTGAAATAGACGATAATATAAATATTGTTATTGAAGATAAAGATATTAGGATTGATACATATAGGGCTTCAGGTGCTGGAGGGCAGCACATAAATAAAACAGACTCTGCAGTTAGAATTACGCATATATCAACAGGTATTATTGTTCAATCTCAAAATGATAGATCTCAAATAAAAAATAGAGCAACAGCTATGAAACTTTTGAAAGCTAAATTATATGAACTTGAACAAGAAAAACAAAGAGCTTCTTATGAAAAACATTATAATGAGAAAGGGGCAATAGAATGGGGTAGCCAAATACGTTCTTATGTTTTTATGCCGTATCAACTTGTGAAAGATCACAGAACAGGTTATGAAACTTCTCAAATTAACTTAGTGATGGATGGGGAAATAGATAGTTTTATAGATGCATATTTGTCTTGGAAATTAGAAAAGAAGATATGAATATTTAAAAAAAGTGATTGTTTTTTCAGGTTTTTTTGCATTTTGACAGATATTGGTATTTTTAGTAGAATCGTTAAATCATTTGATTTTACTAGTGTTATTTTTATCTATATTATAGTAAAAAGTTAAACTTATAAAATATTAAAGGGTATTTAAATGAGAATTGTAAAAGAAGGGTACACTTTTATCATCCCTACTTTTGTTTTAAGTTGGGTGTTATTTTTTTTAAATATTGGTATTGTAGTAAATATTTTAGGTTTTTTATTTCTTTTGGTTTCTTTATTTTGTTTATATTTTTTTAGGGATCCAAATATAGAAATAACAAAAGGTGAGAAGTTAATTCTTTCTCCTTGCAATGGTACTGTTTTAGAAGTTAGTGAAAATGAGATGGAAAAAGTTGTAAGAGTCTTTTTATCTGTTTTAGATGTGCATTTACAGCGTTCTCCAATTTCTGGGAAAGTTGTAAGTGTAGAGCATAAACCTGGCAAATTTTTAAAAGCTATGGAACCTCAGGCTCATATAGTTAATGAACAAAATGTTATAGCAATAGAAAACGAATATGGTAAGTATATTGTTAAGCAAATTGCTGGTATTTTAGCTAGAAGATGTGTTTCTTGGGTTAAGCCAGGTGATATTTTAAAAGCTGGAGATAAGATAGGAGTAATAAAGTTTAGTTCTCAAGTGGATATTCATATGCCAAGGAATGTGGATGTTAAAGTGAAATTTGGAGACAAAGTTGTCTCAGGGGTAACTATTTTTGCTATTCTAAATAAATGGGGAGATATAACCCATGGATAGAAGGTTGAGAAAAGGAATTTATATCTTACCAAGCTTGTTTACTTGTGGAAATATTTCTTGTGGTTATTTATCTATAATAGCTTCTCTGGAAGGTAATTTTAGTCAAGCTGCATGGTTTTTAATATTTGCAATAGCTTTTGATATGACTGATGGGAGAATTGCACGTCTTACTAAGACATCTAGCGAGTTTGGCGTGCAACTGGATTCTTTAAGTGATTTAATTTCTTTTGGCGTTGCTCCTTCTATTATGATGTATCAGCTTGTTTTAAATTCCATGGGAAAAGTTGGGCTTGCTATTGCTGTTCTATTTGTTGTATGTAGTGCCCTAAGACTTGCAAAATTTAATGTTCAATTTCAAGATGGGAGTGTTCATACTTCCTTTGTTGGTTTGCCAACGCCAGCTTCTGCAGGTCTTTTGATATCTTTTGTGTTAAGTTACGAGCTTTTTATTGCTTCTCCAGGTCAAGATTTGACATTTAAAACAATTCCAATTCTTATGAAAAATATGCCTATATTTTTTAAAGCAATGCCTGTTACTGTAGTAGTTTTATCTTTACTTATGGTATCAAATATTACATATTTATCGTTTAAAAAAATGGATTTGTCAAAACCGAAAGCGTTTAGATTATTAGTTCTAATAATAATACTTTTGTTTCTTATAATAACATTTCCACAAAATATTATTTTTATATTGTTTAGTTTATACGTTCTTTCCGGTATACTTTTTACTGGGGCAAAATATTATAGAGCTTTCAAACAGAAAATAAATTTAAAAAAATGGAGTAATTAATGCCAATTGAACAACTTTTAATTTTAATTAAACCGGATGGTATAAAAAAGTCTTTAACAGGAAATATTTTAACTAAGCTTTCTGAAGCAAGAATGCTTATTATAGGCGCAAAAGCTGTTAAGGTAAATGAAGAATTGGCAAAAGCTCATTATCAACAACTTAAAGATAAATCTTTTTTTGGGGAGCTTATAGACTATATTCAAGGTAAAATATACGGGGAACCCTGGAATAGAGTGCTAGCTTTTGTTTATCAAGGTGAAGATGCTATTGCAAGGATGAGAAAAATTGCAGGAGCAACAAATCCTGAAGAAGCTGACCCAGTTTCTATAAGAGGGGCTTATGGTAGAATAACTACAAAAGGTGTATATGAAAATGTAGTACATTGTTCTTCAGATCCTTTAGAAGCTCAAAGAGAGATTAAACTTTGGTTTAAACCAGAAGAAGTAGTAATGCCTATTTATCCTATTAGGAAAGTGATTGCCCAAAAGGAAGAAAAAGAAATTTGGGCCTAAATAGGAGTAAGTTTAAAACTTGCTTAGAATATATAAAAGAACAGGTACTGGAGTACTAAAAATGCCAACACCAATGGAATCATTCATCAATGAAATGCGAGACCTTTTTTTGCCCGATGAAGTTTATATAATGGATGGTACCAAAGAAGAAGCCATAAGGCTAGCAGAGTTTGCTGAGAAGTTTACAATAGATGGAAGGGTTGTTTTAAAAAAATTAAATTGGCAAAAGTATCCAAACTCTTACCATCATAGTTCAAATCCTAATGATGTAGCAAGAACAGAACATTTAACTTTTGTATGTACTCCAACGCAAGAAGAAGCAGGGGCTAATAATAACTGGCTAAATCCGGATGAAGCTAAAAATAAAATGAATAATCTTTTTAAGGGTGCAATGAAAGGGAGAACAATGTATGTAATTCCTTTTGTTATGGGTACGCCAAAATCAAGATATGCAAAAAACTGTGTTCAAGTCACAGACTCTATTTATGTTGCTTTAAGTATGCGTGTTATGTCTAGGATTGGAAAGCAAGCAATAGAAAGAATAGGCAATTGTTCGGATTTTTTTAGAGGAATACATTCTATAGGGAATGTTAATCCAGATAGAAGATTTATAATGCATTTCCCTCAAGAAAACCTTGTTATGAGTTTTGGTTCTGGTTATGGCGGAAATGCTTTACTTGGTAAGAAATGTTATTCCTTAAGGATAAGTTCGTATTTAGGCAAACAAGAAGGCTGGCTTGCTGAACATATGATTATTATAGGCGTGCAAGCTCCCGACGACAAGATAACATACTTTTTAGGGGCATTTCCTTCTGCTTGTGGGAAGACAAATCTTGCACTTTTAGAGCCTGTTTTGAAAGGTTATAAAGTTTGGACTTTGGGTGATGATATTGCTTGGATAAACATAGGTGACAACGGTAAACTTTACGCAATTAATCCTGAAGCAGGTTTTTTTGGTGTTGCTCCTGGGACAGGAATGAAAACAAATCCTGTTATGATGAAAACATTAAAGAATGATAAATTTTTTCCTACTCTTTTTACAAATACAGCTGTAAATAATAGTGATAACACTCCTTGGTGGGAAGGGATTTGTGATGAGATTCCTTCTGATTTAACAGACTGGCAAGGTAGAAAATACAGTAAAGATTTAGGTCAGCCTGCAGCACATCCAAATTCTAGATTTACTGTTTCTATCTACAATTGCCCGACGCTTTCTCCAGAATATGACAATCCTTATGGTGTGCCTATTTCTGGTATAATTTTTGGAGGGCGCAGAAAAGATACTATACCTTTAGTATACGAGGCTAAAGATTGGGAAAGTGGTGTTTTTATTGCTTCGTCACTAGGTTCAGAAACAACTGCTGCTGCGACTGGAAAAATTGGCGCAGTAAGAAGAGACCCTATGGCTATGTTACCGTTTTGTGGCTATAACATGGGAGATTACTTTCAACATTGGCTTAATATAGGTAAAAAAGTAAAAGAGTTACCAAAAATATTTATGGTGAATTGGTTTAGAAAGGACGAAGATGATAAGTTTATGTGGCCAGGTTTTAGAGATAATTCAAGAATTATAAAATGGATGATAGATATAATTGAAGGTAAGGTAGATGCTGTAGAATCAGAAATCGGGTTGTTACCCAGACTAGACTCTTTGGATTTAGCAGGTTTAGATATAGATAAAGAGGTAGTTGAAAAGTTGTTGAAAGTAAATAAAGATGATTGGAAGAAAGAAATAGAAATGATAGAAGAATTTTATGCAACATTTGGTGATAAAATACCAAAAGAGTTGAGAAATTATTTAGTAGAACTAAAAAATAGAATGATTTAATCATTTAGTGGTGTGTTTGATGTATTTTAAGAAAAAACAGGGAATTTACTTTTAAAATAATAAATTATAGTTCTTGGATCAACATAAGTGGCCTATAGAAATAATGTTTATACCATTAGAATTGGTGTAACTGTACTCTCCACCTGTGATAATATTTAGCGAAGTTAAATCTTCTAACTTCCTCTTATTTACAGATTTTTTTAATTTGTTTAAATTATCTTCTGCCTTTTTTATGTTATGCTCTCCGCCAACCTTTACTTCAAATGCGGCCCATTTGCCATTACTGAGCTGAACTATTATATCGACTTCAAGTTCAGAAGAATCTTTGTAAAAAAACGTATCTGCACCTATAGCCTCAGCGTAAGCTCTTATATCTCTTAAAACCATTGATTCAAAGAATAGACCAAAGGTTTCCAAATCATTGAGCAAAGCTTTAGAATTTACTCCTAACGCAGCTACAGCAATCGCAGGATCCATAAAATGCCATTTTGGTTTTATTCTTATTTGTGCACTTGAACGAATATGTGTTTTCCAGACAGGTAATTCCTCTAATAAAAAAATTTGAGTTAACCGATCCAGATATTTTCTTATTGTTTTTGTTGTGACATCAATTTCAATTTCTGATTCTCTAGCAAGTGTTTCTAGACTAGCTTGAGTTGAAATATTGCGCGCTAATGCATTTATAAGAGCGCGAACACGAACAGGGTCTGAATTAAAACCAGCATCTTTTAATTCTACTTTTGTAATATTTTTTATGTATTCCTCATAAAAAATATGCGCGTTCTTTTCAGAAGAGTAGAAAATTGCAGGCATGCCTCCTATAACTAATGTCTCTGCAAATTCTGATATGGAAAGGCCATTGTTGCCGCTAGGATTAAAACCTTTCTCAAATAAATTTGAAAAAGAAACTTGGTTAGTAGATTTTCCCATTTCGGACAATGACATAGGTCGCATGCGTACACGCCCAAATCTTCCAGCGCCACTATGGTGAGTGATGTTATCTGTTGGAGAAGATGAACCAGTTAAAATAAATTGCCCTTTTGCATTACGTGTATCAATTTCGTTGCGTGCAGTGTTCCAAAGTTCTGGCGCTAATTGCCACTCGTCAATAACGCGTGGGGTATCCCCTTGTAAGACATTTTTAGGGATTATCCGTGCTGCATCTAGTGTTTGCGGAGATTGGTCCAAAGAAACGTAACTTGCGGCATAGTGTTTTGCAGTAGTTGACTTGCCAACACCTCTAACCCCTTCTAAGAGAATACCTCCAAGAGCAGTTAATTTTTGTTCTATTTGTTTATCTATAATTCTTTTCTTGTATTCTGTCATAAAGTTATGCTATCAAATATTTCCGGAAAAAACAATTTTATGGTTACTATTTTATCAATTTTTAACAATGGTTATTTTTTGGTTTCACGTAGTACCTGAAGAATTGCTATTTTGCACAGTTTTATGACACAAAGTATCTCATAATCTTATTAACCTATTTATTCATTTTACTTGGCTTTCAGAAAAATATTTTGTTAAATTTAACTCTTCTGGTTTAATAACGACGCTAAACTTTATGTATAAGTTAGCAGTTTAGTTAGAAGGTGGGCAGATTGATGTAAAAGGCTTGCAGGTATCTTAATCTTCATTAATCTAAAACCTGGTAGCTGTTTGCAGAAAACGGTATGCAGTACTGAGATCTAATCCTAGCTTGTCACTAGCAAACACAGGAAGAATGTTCTCGGCATCAGTAGAATAGTGTTAGTAAAGTAAAGTCCTCCAGCTTAAAGTGATAAGGTTTCGTTCATGCTGCCTGTGCGGTATCCTAATATATCTATGGATATGTAAGTAAAACCTAATGCTTTAAAGTTGTTGTATATTTCTTCTCTAAGATTTTTATTGCTAAAAATGCCAAAACTATTTTCGTCTATTTCTATCCTTGCTAGATTGTTGTGGTATCTTACTCGTACTTGTTTAAATCCTTTGTCTAATAAAAATTGTTCTGCTGTCTCCACCATATTTAAACGGTGAGGTGTAATATACTCCCCATATGGAAACCTAGAAGATAAGCAAGCAAAAGATGGTTTGTCCCAAGACTTAAGGTTTAGTTCCTTTGAGAGTGCCCTAATGTCTGCTTTGTTAAGATTTGCAATTCTAAGAGGACTCTTTATGTTTAACTCTTCTATAGCTTTAAGACCTGGCCTATAATCGTGGATGTCGTCACTGTTAGACCCTTCAACTATACTTTTGAGATTATTAATTTTTGCAATATCTAATATTTTAGTAAATAGTTCTTTTTTGCATAAATAACAGCGGTTTTTAGGATTTTTGGAAAAACCCTCAATATTTAATTCTTCCCAATCACATATTATATGTTCTATTGTTTCATTTTTGCAAAATTCTATAGCTTGATTTAACTCTCTTTTAGGAAAAGATTCTGATTTTGCAGTGATAGCAACAACTTTATCTTTTAACACAATACTTGCTACTTTTAACAAAAAAGTTGAGTCTACTCCTGCAGAAAACGCTACAGCTACACTTTCTAAGCTTAGCAAATACTGCTTTAAGTGTTCATATTTTTGTTGAATGGTCATTATGTTCTCTTAAAATTTTTAATGTTTTATCAAAAGATATATTTTTTAGTTTTGCTATTTTTGCTATATCGTTATATTCTATTTTAGATTTTTCAATGTTAAGGTTTTTAGATACTTTTATATTGATATTTCCATATGGGGTTGCAATTTTGCTGATTTTTCTATCCAAACTATATCTTTTGCATGTTGACATTCTAACTCCTAAGGTGGAAGTATGTTTTAGTATAAGGTCTGCAAAAAAGTTTGATTGATCAACATTGCATAAACAAGTAAGTAAAACGCCAGGCCTGTTCTTTTTCATTTGTATTGCTGTTGTGTACACATCTAAAGCGCCACTTTTTAATAGTGTGTTTGTAGCAAAGCTTATTGATTCGCCAGTCATGTCGTCTAAATTACATTCGAGTTTTGTTATAGATTCATTAGTGTTTAAACTTTTTGTGTTCATTTTACCTAAGAAAGCTCTTAAACAATTGAAGATTTTAAAATCTTTAGTACCTATCCCATAACCAATTTTGCTTATTATCATTTCTGGCATTGTGCTAAATTCAGTAGCAAAAAATTTTAAAATTGCAGCACCTGTTGGCGTGCAAAGCTCTTCGTCTAGAGCGTTTGAATATGTTGGTATACCCTTTAATATGAACGCTGTTGCTGGTGCTGGTACAGGCAGTATACCATGCATACAACTTGTAAAACCATTTCCTAAGTTTATTGAAGATGCAATTATTTTGTCAGGAGAAATGTTTTCTATTAGTAAACAAGAGCCAACAATGTCTATTATGGCGTCGAGATTTCCAACTTCATGAAAATGAATTTGATTGATTTTTTTATTGTGCACATGAGCTTCTGCATTTGCAATAATTTTGTAAATTTGTAAAGAGTTTTTTTTAACTGTCCTAGATATATTTAGCTTTTCTATTATATTTTCTATTGTTCCTAAGTTTGTGGATTTATGAGAGTGATTTTTGCTGTGCAAATGTTCTTCTTTGTCATGGACAAGTACTTCTATGTGCGTGCCTTTAATACCAGACTTAAGCACCTCTTTTGAGGTTACTTTTACATTTGTGAGGCCTAAATTGTTTATTTTGTTTAAAAAATCTTTTTTATTTTCAATTAACTCAAATAAAGAAGACATTATCATATCGCCAGAGGCGCCCATTTGGCATTGTAAATAGAGAATATTCATGAGATGCTCTCCATTTTGTTTATCCGATTAGCAATATATCCTGCACCAAAACCATTGTCTATGTTTACTACAGAGATCCCACTTGAACAAGAATTGAGCATAGAAAGTAGCGCGCTAATGCCATTGAAGTTTGCTCCGTATCCTATACTTGTAGGCACTGCGATAATAGGGCAGCTTACAATACTGCCAATTACGCTAGGTAAAGCGCCTTCCATACCAGCTACAGCTATTATGACACGTGCTTTTTGAAGAATGTGTTGATTTGATAAAAGTCTATGTATTCCTGCAACTCCAATATCGTATAGACGATTCACTTTACTGCCTAAAGTTTCAGCTGTTATAGCGGCTTCTTCGCATATTGGGATATCACTTGTACCTCCAGAAGCGATAACTATGTTGCCAACTTTTTTTATTGTTTTATTTTTGGCAACAATTGCAATATGTGCTTGTGGAGAATAACTTATACTAAATTTTTTTTTTAAAAGTTTGACTGTTTGTTTTGAAATTCTTGTTATTATAATGTTCCTAAAGTTTTTATTAACCATGCTAGAGAGTATGTTTTTAAGTTGTTGATATGTTTTGTTTTCTCCAAAAATTACTTCGCACACACCTTGCCTTAATTGTCTATGACAATCTATTTTTGCATACCCTAAATCTTCAATATTAGGTGCTTTTATCAAAGAAAAAGCGTCTTTAGGAGAAATTTTAGATTTTCTAACTTGATTTAATAAATTTAAAAGTTCTGGTTTGTTCATTTATTGTCTATAAAACTGCAAATTACTTTATGAAATAAGTTGTAATTTTTTTTGTCGTTTGAAAAAGTATGTAAATAATTAACAGTCCTGTAAGACCAGCACATAGTGTAGACAGAAAACTGTTTTTTATAAACGGAAAATAATATCCTGAAAATAAAGATAAAGTTTCTTTTGCTTTATTTGCAAACCCATAATTAATAGCAAGTGTTTCAAGTGTATCTGGATATTTTGATGCAAAAATGCTAGCAAATAATATAACAATTCCTGGAAGTATAATTTTTCTATTCATTTATATCTCCATTAAATATTTTTACTGAAACTAAAGTTATTATTGCTTCTAAAAAAGATGCGATTAGGTGTAGGGTTATCATGTACTTAGCTGCTTGAGAAAATATTATAGTGTTAGAAAGACTGAGCTCTACAAGACATGATATAGATGCGCACATTACAGAAAAAAAACATGCTGTAAAAATCGCTAAAACATTGTTAAACTTCTTTATAAACTTGTAAACGTAATACGAAAAAAAACAACCAACCAATGCCATGTTAAAAATATTTGCCCCAAGAGCAAGTAACCCTCCATCAGAAAAAAACAGAGCTTGAACTGTTAATACTGAAGACATGATAATAAAACCAAAAAATGGGCCGACTAAAATTGCAGCAAATACTCCACCTATAAAATGAGCAGATGTAGCAGATTGTATAGGTACATTAAACATTTGAAAAGCAAATATCCAAGCACCAATAAATGCTAAATTTAAAAAAGTTTGTCTTGAGTTTTTAGAAAGTAATAAGCTATTTTGCTTAACAGTAGCATTTCCACAATTTGTTGCTAGGATTTCTGATGATACTGGTATAGTTTTTAATACTTTTTCAAAACAATATCCAAGCATACAAACAGCACCACTTAACATACCTCCTGCTAAGTTATTATTCAAAAAGCCGTCTGGTATGTGCATGATAAGCCTCCCATATGAAAGCGAATTATATAAATGATATTATTTTCTTACCTTATTAAGCAAGTATATACCTATAATTAGAAATATAATATTTGGAAGCCAAGCTGCTATAAAAGGAGAAAATACAAGATTTTCTCCAAGTGTTTTAGTTATAGCCTGAACTATCCAGTACGTCAAGGCTGCCACAAGTGCAAGTGTAAAGCTTAGAATTCTGCTAGTTCTTTTCCCAGGACTTAAAGCAAAAGATATACCAACCATCATAACTATAATATGTGCAAAAACTGAAGCAAAACGCATGTTTAATACTATTCTTTCTTTGATTGCAGATTGTCCAAAAATTTTTAATTGGTGTATATATTTTTTAAATTGTTTAACATTCATTGTGTCATAACGCATATCTTGTACAGACATGTCAGATGGTGTAATATTTATATGTGAATTGTAACTTTTAAAATTGATTTCGTTCAAAAAATCAGAGTCAAAATTTCTCATAATGCCATTTTTTAGAACCCAGGAGTTATTTTCCCATACTGCTTCTTGCGCTAACACAAGGCGTTTTAGAACAAAGTTTTGGTCATATTTTTCCATAACAATATTATTCATTGTTCTTGCTTTTGTATCTAAGTGCCCAATTGTCATTCTTATGTTATTTGGAAGAGGAACTATTTTGTTGTAAAAATCTGTTTGTATTGAGATATCTTCCTTTTTAATTGCTGCATGTTTGATTTTTTCATTATAGAGACTTGTTTTAGGGATTATAAGTTCTCTTACTGAAAAATCTCCAATGCCTATTGTAAATCCTATAATCATAAGCAAAATGATGATATTCCATAAATTTATGCCGGATGCTTTTATTACAGTTATTTCATTATTTTTTGATAAATTACCTATAGAAAATAAAAGAGCTAGAAGAGTAGCTATAGGAAGTCCTTGTATGAGCCATTCTGGAAGATTAGAAAACAAATGCAACATTATTGTGTGAAAAGAAGCTTTGTACTCCATATAAAAATTTATATGGTTAAATAATACTGATATTGTTACTACAAGCGAAAATGCTGCTGTAGTAAAAAAGAATATTTTAATAAAGTTTCTAATAATATAACTATAAATGACTTTTATCATTTTTTCACCATTTTAAAAAACAAATATGAGCCTATTAACGCAGTTAGAAAGTTAGGTAGCCACATTATTATACTTAAAGGAGCATATTCTTTTTCTCCTAAACTTGTAGATATAAGAAAAAGCATGTAGTAAAGAATAGTTATTCCTAAACTTACTCCAAAGCCCATTACCTTACCTCTTTTGTTGCTTATAAGTCCTATAGGTAATGCGATAATAACAAAAGAAATTGGGGCTATTGCAAAAACCCATCTAAGCCAGAAATCTCTTTGATAATTTACATATGATGATAATGGCATTGCCTGTTGTTTACACTCATCTATGATTTTTAGAAGTTGAGGAGATTGTATTGATGCAAGTGTAATAGTATCTTTTTTAATGTTTTCTCCAAGAAAAATAAAAAAGATATATTTTTTAAAAGTCATATGTGTAATTTCTGACATGTTAGCTGGGTTTGCCTTTTGTAAATATCCATTGTGTAATGTAAGTTGTATTCCATTATCGTAGGCTTTTAGTGAGGCGCTAGCAGCAGATATTCTCCAACTCTCTTTGTCGTTTTGAGGCAAAATATCCTTTTTGTTTTTTTTACTTGTATCTTCATCATTGTTTTGGAATTTGTATATATTAAGGCCAAATAAAGAATTTGTTTTGTTGTTTACTTTGTTTGCATATAAACTATAATTTCCAATATTTGTGATTGATTTTGCATCAAATCTAGCTAGGGGACTTTTTGTTATAATTTCTTCGTAAAGATGTTTAGAGTGATTGCTTATTGTAGGGGCTATAAAGTGGTTAAAAAAAATTAAAAATATTGAAAGAATGCATACGAAATATATTGCCGGAGTTGTTAATGTTTTATAGTTTAGTCCACAAGATTTCATGGCCGTAATTTCGTTATCTGAAGATAATTTCCCGTATGAAAGTAAAACGCCAAATAGTACTGACATTGGTATAGAGAGTGTTAGAATGTTAGGCAAGTAAAAAACAAATAACTTTAAGACAAGGAAAATAGCGACACCTTTAGATAAAGTAAGTTCTACTAGCTCAAATGCTATGTTTAGAATAAGTAGAAGTGAAAATACTAATATTCCGAAAATAAAAGAAGTGAAAAACTCTTTAAGAATATACAAATGTAATTTTTTTATCATAAATTTAGTATATGATTTGCTAACCTTGAAAGCTTCTTACTAGTTAAGTATTGTACAAAATTTATGAAGTATTTTCTTTTCTTTTTTATTTTTGTATAAAGTATATAGTAGAATCAATTTTGTTAGGTAAAATTTTTTAGTGTAATTTGAGAAGTTGTTTTTATTTGCTGTATGTCTAAATGTACATAAATGTTGATAAAAACAATGAAAAATATAATAAAAAATTACCATTGTCTAAATTTTATAGTCGCTATAATAATAGCGATATCTATTCTTTTTAATATACTTGCCATATCAATTTTAGAAAGTTCAGATGCTATATCTTTGAAATCTTCAGATACTGTTGTGTTAAATTTGGGTGGTGGACTTTTAAAGGTTTATAAAAGTATAAATATTCCAGTGATCAAAATAACGAGTATATTTGGTTTGTGTGTATATGAAAATAATTTAATAAGTGAAGAATTGGCAAAATGCTGTCGTTGTTTTTTTGCTCAAAATGGCAACCAACAAAAAGCAGATAAATTAATTAATTCCCCAGTGATGGTATTGCCGTTAAACAGTTTGTCAAAAGTTTGTAGGGGTAGGAGAAGTTTTTGTCTTGATATAAATGATAGCTTTAATTTTTATTTTTTAAAAAATAGAGAATTTATAAGATTTATTTTATTATTTTTAATTCTTATGTTGGTATTACCTAGGGGTATACCTAAAGAGAACCTACACAAAATAATAAAAAGTAATATTATAACAATAACAACCTAGCTTTATAACTATAAAGCTAGGTTGTTATATTTTATATATACACAATTTGAAAAATATAAATAATAAAAGAGAAGAGGTTTAAACACATGAAAAAAGAGGTTAAAACAAGACTTTTAAAATGGTTTTTTTTATTTTCAAATGTTAAGTTAAAAGCTAAACCATATTTGATGGAGCTAACTTGTGCAAAAATTATATCCATAGTATTAGTTAATTGTTTCCTCCTTTCTTATGTTTATGGTCAAGCTGTTGCTCAAGTGTTAGAACAAACAAGGTTAGGCGCGCAGTACAAACAAATATTTGATGATTTCACTTTACCGTATTCCTATGGGAAAATAACAAATGCAAATTATACAGGTAGTGATATTGTAGTAATAAATATACAAGATTTACATTTGCATCCACAGGTGCAAAAAAATATAGGTAATATTATATCTTCTTTTGATAAAAGTTATGGAGTAAACAGTGTATATTTAGAAGGTGCATATGGACAATTAGACACTTCTTGGCTTATTAAAATAAAAAATAGTGGCGAAAAAATAATAGATTCCATTTTTGCAACTGGAATGTTAACAGGTGCAGAGTATTATTCTGCTATTAGTAATCGTACAGACTTGATAAAGGGTTTAGAAAACAAAGAACCTTATTTGGAAAACTTAAAAAGATTTGGAGATATTTTAAACTATCAACCAGAAATTTTGAATATAATAACAAGCATGTATGACGATATAAAATATCTTAAATCTTTATACTACAATAGTAAACAAAAGAAGGCTGAAGAGATCTACTCTGAATATGAATTTTTGACAATGAGTTCAGAAAAGTATTTTCGTCTTATGGACAAATATGCCAATAGCTTTGGTATAGATATAGATAAATATGAGAATATAAAAACTTATATTACGCTTTTAAAATTGGTAAGGGAAATAAATTATGATAAATCAACTAGTGAGTTGAAAGAGTTTATTTTAAAATTGAGAGGGTTGCTACCATATGGTGTGTATAAGATGTTACTTGATGCTACAGCTAACTTCAATGAAACAGATAAGTTGTATACATATTTAGTTAAACTTGCAAGAGAAAACAGTCTAGATTTATCCAAGGCTTTCCCTAATTTAAATAAATTTTTAAATTATATAGAGTTGAGTCAAAAAATTAATTCTTTGGAAATGGTAAAAGAAGAAAAAAACTTGAAAGGTGAAATCAGTATAGCTCTTGGAAGTGATGAGGGACAAAAGGATGTAGCATTTTTAGTTACTTTTGAGCAGTATTTAAAGGATTATCTAACTAGTAAAATTACATCTGATGACTATAAGTATTATAAAAATAATATAAAGAAATTTAAAAGACTTTGGGTTAAATATGTTGATAATAAAAAGATTGACATGTTAGAACGATATGAAAAGATAGTAAACCAATTTTATGAAGTAAATCTTAATAGAAATAATTATTTTATAAATAATATTAATGGTTTAAATGAAGAGATTAATCAAGTGGAAAATATTTCATTGCCTTCTGTTGATAAAGTTGTAAAGTCTCTTAAAGATGCAAAAAAAATATATATAGTAGTTACTGGGGGCTTTCATACCCAAGGGGTATCGGAGTTGTTATCTAGTAAGGGTGTATCTTATTTAGTTGTAACTCCAAACGTTGGGAGTGGAATAAAGGTAGCTCAAGATGCATATTATGCTTTAGCTAAGGAACAAAGTAAAATACTTTTCCAGGCGCTTGCAACATCACCTTTGTCTGAAGTTACAACAGAGCAAAGGTTTATTGAAGCAGTGGATATTTTAACACAGAAGGGGTACAAGTTAGATGTTATCAATCAAATACTAAAAGCTTTTGAATCTGAAGGAATAAATGCTGAGCTTTCTGGCGATATAAATAATTTAAACCAAGTACGGCTTTTTATTACTAAAGACAATAATGTTAAAGAATATGTATATGATGGTCAAGCTTTTGTGGAAAGTATTATAGCACAACCTCAACAAACCAAACAAAAATCTTTGATTGATTCCATTATTGACTATTTTAAAGGAAAGTTAGGATTTTATACCACTATGGCTGTAGGCGTAGCATTAGTTATGGCTATTATTTTTTCTCCACTTTCATCTTTTTTGTGGTTTTTAGTTCCACTTTTGATCGTTTTAGGTTCAATTCCATTTATCGGATTTCAGTTTTATATGAAAAGTTTTTTGTCTAAAGAATCGCTTAGTCAAACTGACATCCCTGATGGCTTAGAGAATGTTGTCATCTTTAAAAAGATAGTCAAAGCTCTTCCACTAGATTTAGTACAAAAGTTTGTTTCTGAAGCTTTAAATATTGATAAAAGTAGAGTCATAGGCATACTGTTAGACTTAAACGAAACTGAACTAATTAAAAAGATATCTGGTTTTAGCGAGGCTTTTTCTGGCAATGAAAGTATTTCAATGTTGTCTAAAGAAGGGGTGATATCAATTAATTATGATTTTTTTAAAGCTAAATTTTTTGATGAAAATGGGAACATAATAAATCAAAATTTATTAGAAGTTTTTGTACGTCACGAATTGAGACGCCAATCATATATAAAGTCTTCTGATATAATAAAATGGATACATAAAAGTGCCCCTTTAATTGAAAGTATGTTTATTTCAATTATGGATTTGTTTGACTTTTTTTGTGTAATTATAAGAAACTTAATAAGAAACTTATCTTTTAAGATCAAAAATATACTTTCAAGATTTTCGTCGACTGATTTGAATGATTTTAACAATATTTTTAAAGATATTAAGGACAGTTTTTTAGTTCAAAAAATAAAAGAGTTTCATGAATTAAACCCTCAGGCTGTAATAACAAAAGCTATATTAATGAGTTTTGGTACTATTGATGAATATGTAGCCCAGCAATTAGCTGATGACATAAACTCTTACGATGGTAAAACTAAAAAATTAGAAAAGGCTCCAGATTTTTTAACTTTTAGAAGTAATTCTTTTGATATTACTGGGGTGTATGCAAGTGGGTATAAAGATATAGTTGTAATAAATGATTTGTTAAATTATTTTAAAAAAGAAAATACAGATTTAGATATTAAAACTTTTGTAAGAGATATAGTTGATGGTATAGATGCTAAATCTAAGAGCTATGAAAAGAATAATTCTGCTTTTATGTGGGATTGTCTTAAAAAAGCTCTGATTATTAAAACAGAAGAAAACTTATTTGAAAAGTTTAAAAAAGGAGAAGATTTACAAAATGTTTTAAGCCAAGCTTTACCTATATCTTCTGCAATAGTGTTAAAACGTATGTTAGATTTAAACATTATAGATGTTGCAGGTATGCAGAATATTGCAAATAGCAAAACTGTAAATTCTTACTTAGATTTGTTTAATGAAGTTTTGTATCAAAAAATAGTTTTAGGTGAGTTTAACAAAATAAAACTGTTGCTGCCTGAAAGTTTTCAAACAATATCTACAGAAAAAGGAGAAGAAGCATTAAAAAAAATTGCAAGGGATGTAGGTTTTTATTTGTTGTCTAATCCATTAGGAGTAGACGTTTTTGGAGTAAATGATAAGTTAAATATAGATGCTTCTAGTTTTGAAAAATCGGAGCAGAAAGCATCTTTTTCTTTAAGAGAATCAATAATTTATATTTTATTGCAAATGAATCCAGTTACAAAAACGGATTTGAAAACGGCTACTTATTTTACTTTAACAATATGTAGTGAGATTGACAAAAATACTAGTAATCTAAATAATTTACAAACACTTCAAAATGACGTAAAAGCATTGTCAATAAAAGTTGATGATTTAACTACACAAACAAAAAAACTTAACACAGAGCTACGGTTATCTTTAAAAGAGACTCTTGAAAAACAAATAGAAAATGAAGGTGGAATAATATTTGTTAATAATGAAATTTTAAGGCTAACTGAGAGATTAAAACTGTTTGAAGGTCGGGCATTAGATTTAGAACAATCTTATGAAAGAGCTCAACTTATAAAAAGAAAAGAGCGTTTAGAGAAACTTATACAAGTTGTTGCTTTAAAATTTAATATGTTTGAGAAGGAAACAGAAGTACAGAAATTGCAAAAACAAATAGAATTAGCGCAACCTAAAGTAGCAGATAAAATAAATTCAATGGAAAAAGTGTTATTGTTGAAAAAGCAAACACTTTTAGATAGTACAGTAGAAGAATCTTCTATTGATGCTATGACAGATCAAAAATGGCAAGATTTATTTAGTTTGTTTGTAGAAGGTCCAAATCTTTATAACTTGTCTATAGAAGACTTCAAAAATAAATTCCCTACAATATCAAAAATTTTGGACATAAAACCTGGCTTTAATAGTAAAAATCTTAATTTGCCTAAATATATGCAAAATAAAGATATTGTGGATGTTGAAAATGGTAGTGTTGATTTAATCAAGGCCATAACAACTTATTATGATTACATTTCTGAAGAAAAATCAAAGATTGTTCTATTGGAATTTAGTAAAGCTTTAAATTCAGATTATTTAAAACTCAAAGAAGGTGAACTAAAGGAAGAAGTAAAGTCTGTTCAAGATTTAATGGAAGAGATTTATATAGACACTAGTGGGTCAATTTTGCGCAATTTTAAGAGTGCAGTTGGCTTCTTACTTAGCAAAGTTTTTAATCTAGATTTTGGAAGATTGACGAACCCTAAACAAAAATTTAAAGCTGTAATTGTTTTAATGGCGCTTGTTCTTTTAGTTGTTACTTTTTATGTTGTATATTTTTTTGTGCCATTAGGTTCAATAGTTGGAACTGTTACGTTGGTGGTCAAGTTTGTATCATCTTATGCTTTAAGTTTTAGTGGTGAAATTGTGATGATTCTTGCTTTCTTGCGAGATTTGGCTGAAAATGGATTTGATAAAAAGGTTTTTAAGAAATTTATTGTTAAATTATTGATTTTTGCTGCTGTGCATATAGCTGCAATAATTTTATTATCTTCTCTTGCATCGATGCCTATAATTGGTATGGTGTTTGCTATGGTTGGAGTTTTTGCTTCATTGTATGGTTCTAGTAGTGGTCAATATAAAAGGTCTTATAAGAAGTTGTTAGATAGAGAATCATATGGTTTGGTTATAGAAGGTTTTACAATACAAAGTTATTTTGAGGATACATTAACTGAACTTAAAAATAATGGGTTAATTTCAGATGAAGAATTAGAGAGTTGGATGAAAGCACTTGAAGCTCCAGAAAATAATGAATTTGTAGAATTCAAAAATTCTGAAGCTAAAACAATGGTAGATATTATTTTTAAAAATTTGTTATCAAACGATGCTGAATATCCTATATCTACCTCATCAATATTTTCACAAGATGTAACTGATTCTAAAAAACATAAAAAAAAAGATTATTCTAGTGTACTATCACGAGGTGGTTTTGTTGTTTTACAATTTTTAGATTCGTGTCGAATATATGGTTTAGCTTTTACTATTTTAAATATTGTAGCGCCATCTACTAGTGAGAAAAAAGGACTTCCTTCTTTAAGTAAGCTTGGTGCGGGATTTATTTTTATTGTAATGCCTCTTTTAAGTTTGATGGGTGCTATGTGGTTGCTTCCTGTATTTATAGCAATTTTTGTTTTGCAAAAATTACTACAGACATCGTCTCCTCAAGATTTATTTAATCGTGTTGACGAGTCAAAAAAAATATCATCTGCTGTAAAAGGTTGGGGCAGGGGCAGTTTAAAGAATTTATTATCAAAAATTTCAAAGGAAGGTGAAGTAGAGGCTCTAGAGATTGGAAAAACTGCATATAACGGACCTGCCTACGGTTTTGAGCAAAGCAGGTTATATCAGTTAGCTACAACTGTTAGTTCAATGTTTTTGGCCAATCTTAATAAGGCAAAATCTGTTTTGTCGAGTCAGCAGCTTGAAACTAATAATTCATCAAACAACTTGCAAAATAACTCATCTAACTATTTGGGAATGTTTAGCGTTATAAATTCATATCAAATTGGTGGTTTTGGTGGTAGCGTTATAACTTCAGCTCTTAATTTTAATCCTAAAGATGGTTTTAAAGGTATAGTAAATATGTTAGTCCCAATGGCGCTTGTAATTTTGGGTACTACAAGTATGAATCCGTTGTTTATTATAGCTATATCTTTTTTACAAGTATTTTTTAATTCTTCTCTCTTTCAGAGATTGCTTGGGAAAGATGTTTCAGATGATAAAAAAGGGCTGTCTGATTTTATGAAGGAAGGTGTAGAGGGATTGGTAGGCAAGTACGATGTAAAGGGGCTGATAGGGAAGGGATTTAAAGAAGGGATAGGGAAGTTGAAGGAGGAGCTAAAGAGGAGAGGGTATAAGATGTATGAGGATAAGGATTGGGTAGGGTGGATAGGAGCGGTGAAGGTAGAAGAGGAAGCAAGGAAGAAGAAGGAGGGAGTGATAGAGGAGTTGAAAAAAGAGAAAGAGGAGTTGGGAGGGAGGTTAGAAGGTAAAGAAGGAGATAAGAGTAAGATAGAGGAGCAGATAAAGGATGTAGAAAGGAGGATAAAGGAGGTAGAAGGAGCATATGAAGCGGCGATAGGAGGGGTGAAGGGGAAGCTAGAGGAGAGGGGTAAATTTTTGAAAGGAAATCCGTTTGGGATATTTGTAGAGAAGCTGGAGAGGATAGATGGGAGTTTTGAAGGGATGGTAGGGCTGATAAGAGAGCTAGAGAGCAGTAAAGAAATGAGAGGGGAGATAATAGGGATAGTCAAGGGGTATATAAAGGAAGAAGTGGTAGGGAGAGTCAAGGGTTTATTGAAGGGGAAAGTGCCGGAAGAAGTGATAGGGATGGTAGGAGGGATGGTAGAAAGGATGATGGAAATGGACATAGAGGAACTAAGGGGTGAGGGGTTAAGAGGGATAATAAGCAGAGCAGTAAAAGAGAACATAGAGGGCTTGAAAGGGAAGATAGGGAAGGCATTAAAAATAGTTTGGCCAAGAGAAGAAGAATGGAAAGAGTTGGCAAGTAAGGTTGAAGAAATAGGGAAGAAAGAGAAAGAGTTGATAGAAAATAGAGGGAAGTTAATAGAAGAGTTGAGTGGAAAGGGAGAGAAAGAGGCGGAGGAAATAGTAAATAAGTACCAGGAGCTTGTCAAAGGGATAAAGAAGAGAGAAGAGGAGTTGAAAAAGGAAGTAGAAGAATTAAAAAGGAAATACGATATAGGTGTGGTAGGAGCGTATGGTTTAATAGAGAAGGTGATGGGATATGATGGAAGCGTAGAGGGGTTAGAAGGGATAATAAGGTACATAGAGGGAAGCGAGCTAAAAGGGAAAATAATGGGAGTAGTGAAGGGATATATAAGAGTAGAAGTGATGGGAAGGGTGAAAGAGGAGTTAAAGAAGGTGATGCCGGCAAGTGTGGTAAATAAGATGGAAGAGATGGTAGGAGTGGTGATAGGAGAAGGAGGGATAGGGGATATAAGGGATGAAGGGAGCAAGGTATTTAAAGAGAAGATAGAGAAATTGAAGGAGAAGTTGAGAGAAGGGATGAATGAAGTAAGTGGGTGGACGGAAGAAATGGGTAAGGAGTTGGAAGAGAAGATAGGGGGGTATGATGGAAGTGCGGAGGGATTGGAAGAGTTGATGAAGGAATTGGGAGAGGGTAAAGAAATAAGAGGGAAAGTAATAGGGATAGTAAAGGAATATATAAAGGAAGAAGTGGTAGTAGAGTTAAGGAAGAGGTTAGAAGGGAAGGTACCGAGTTTTGTATTAGGATTGATAGAAGGAGTAGGAGGAGGATTGGGAGGAGAAGGGATAGGAGTAGGAGGTATAAAGGAGAGAGCAGCAGAGCTGTTGAGAGTTAATGCAGGCAAGATAGAGAAGAAGTTGAAGGATAACGGGTATGAAGTAAGCTTAAAGAAAGCGCAAGGATGGGTAGAAGCAGCAAAGAAGAAAGAGGAGATATTAAAGGAGAAAGAAGGAGAAATAGAGAGGATAATGGGAGAGCTAGAGAAGATAGGGGATGAGGTAGGGAAGAAGAGAGAAGAGATAGTAGGGAAGCTGAAAGGGATAGGGGACAAGTATAGCAAAGAGCTAGAGGGATTAGAGAAGGGTTTGGTAGAGAAGGGAGAAAGTGAGATGGAAAGGTTAATGGAAGAGGTGGCAAGGTTAGACGGGAGTCAAGAGAGTGTAGAAAGGTTGTTTAGATATATAGAGGGTAGCAAGGAGTTGGGAGGGGAAATAGTAGGGATAATAGAGGGATATTATAGGGAAGAGATATTAGGGATGATGAGCATAGGATTGAGGGATATGGGGGAGTTGGGAGACCTATTGAATTTAGGGGTGTTAAGAGGGATAGAAGGGCTAAGTGGGATAGGGAGTTTTGAAGAATTAGCAGGGAAGTTGGGGGAGTTGAAAGGGGTAGGGGTGGAGGAAGTAAAGAAGATGGGTAGTAATTTAAGTGAAATGTTGGGGAATTTAGATGAAAAGACGAAGGGATTGATAAAGGAGTATGCAAGTAAGTTATTGGGGGAGAAGGTAAGTGGTAAGTTGATGGGTGTGATAGATATGGTGGGAGGGGAGCGGATAAGTAAGGAGGAGCTGGGACAGATAAGTGAGAAGGTGGTCAAGGGGGAATATTATAGTGGAAGGAGAGATGAAGAGATAGTAGATGAGTTGGCAGGGAAGTTAAAGAAGGGGTTAGGGAAGAAGTTCAAGGAGGAAGTGGGAAAAGGAGAAGGAGGGAAGATAAAAGGGATAGAGATGTTGAGGGGGATATTTTATGATGAAGAAGGGAATGTAAGGAACGAGAAATATTTAGAGAGATATGTGATGGGGGAGTATGGGATAGAGCCTACGATGAGGGGGAAGATAAAGGAGATAGCCAAGGTGGGATTAGAGAAGGCAGAAGAAGTGTTGGGTAGTATGGGGAACATGTACAATTGGCAGAATTTCAGTATAGGGTTGATAGGGCAGAATGTAGGGAATGTGATGAATGGAAGTAGTGGATATATAGGGTTAATAATGATGATGGTATCGTTGGTATTGTTTATAGCCAGGAAGATAGTAGAGGGGATAGATGAGAACAAGGAAGGGGAAGTAGGGATAGGGGAGTTAATGAAGGAAGGTGTAGAGGGATTGGTAGATAATTTGAAAAGCGTATTTACAAGCGGCACTAGCGAAGATAATTTCTTGTCAAATTTTGATATTAAGAGACTAGTTGCCAGAAAGTTTAAGAATGGAATTAGCGAATTGAAAATTAGATTGGAAAGTAGTGGATATAAAGAAGAAAAATTATATGATAAGTTAAATAATTTTGATGGTACGGTGAAAGAATTAGATGAATTATTTAATTATATAGATAATGATAAAAGTGTGAAAGGTGAGGTTGGACTGGAAATTAAGAAATATTTTAAAGATACAGTATTAGCAAAAATTAAAACTGATTTAGAAGGAAGAGCCCCTGAGTCTATATTAAAACTATTAGATAGCTTTGCGCAGGAAGAAGATATATCTTCAGAATTAACAAAAAAGGCAGTAATTAATGAATTAGAAAATAGAATTGATGAACTTGTAGAACGTACACAAGTTAAGTCTCAGCAAGTCAAAGAAGAAGTTGTCGATAAAATTGGCACAAGTGTGGATAATGTAGAACAAGCAATCTTGAAAGAAGCAGAAGGAGCGACAATTAAAATAATAAAACACCAAAATAATCTTTACTACCGAAGCATAGAAGATGGGGTAATAAAGATGTTGATAGGGATGGAAGGTGTAGCAGAGATAGAAGAGGGAGAGATAGAAGGAGATAAAAAGAATGCTAGAATGATAGCAGTGGTAGGGGAAGTAGAGGAAGGGAGTAAGGGATTGGAAGAAGGGAAGGTGTTAAAAGGAGCAGGATACAGTACAATGGTGATGGAGCATAAGGCTCAAGGAATAGAGGTGGGCAGTTACAAGATGGGAGTAAATGTAACGTTTAAGGGAGAAGGCGGACATGAAATGGTATATGATGTATATGTAAGGGAAGTAGAAGGGGTGCATGTGATAGGATTAAAGCTAAAAGGAGATATAAATAAAGGATTAGATACCTTAGTAAATTATGCAAAAGC
>JAITSL010000020.1 GCA_031287855.1 Candidatus Endomicrobiellum roisinitermitis | reverse complement strand
CATAATGGTACGAATCTTTAAAATAATGTTTATTGCTTGGCGGGGACGACGGGATTTGAACCCGCGGTCTCTGCCTTGACAGGGCAGTGTGTTAAACCAGGCTACACCACGTCCCCAACCACATCGAGCCAGTATTATATACTAAAGACGAGATAATGTCAAATTAACACAAAATGTTCTAATTTATTTAGTATTCTAAACCACTATAAATAGGAAAGTCTTTGCACAATTTTAGCATGTCTTTTTTGACTTCTTCTATTACTTTTTGGTCATTAATGTTTTTTAAAACTTTTAATATAGCTTGAGCAATTTTTGTTATTTCAGGTTCTTTCATACCTCTTGTGGTAACAGCAGGAGAACCTATTCTTATGCCCGAAGTTACAGTTGGTCTTTCTGGGTCGTATGGAATTCCATTTTTATTTAAGGTAATTCCTGCTTTCTCCAAAACATCTTGAGCATCTTTCCCTTTAACACCTAAAGGTCTTAAATCAACTAAAAACATATGCGAATCTGTACCACCAGAAACTATTTTTAAGCCAGATTCTTCTAAAACTTGAGCCATTTTTCTAGAATTAGACAAAATCTGCTTTTGATATTCCTTAAACTCTGGTTTTAAAGCTTCCCCAAAAGATACAGCTTTTGCGGCTATAACATGCATTAAAGGACCACCTTGTTCTCCCGGAAAAACTGCAGAGTTAATCTTTTTTGCAATATCTGGATTATTTGTAAGAATTAATCCTCCTCTAGGACCTCTTAGAGTCTTATGAGTTGTAGATGTTACAACATCAGCATATTCTATTGGAGACGGATAAATATCTGCTGCAATAAGGCCAGCATAGTGAGCCATGTCTGTCATATGATAAGCGCCAACTTTTTTTGCAATCTTGCCTATTTTTTCCCAATCCCAAATTCTTGAATATGCACTTGCTCCACTAATTATTAATTTTGGTTTATGTTCTAAAGCTAAACGTTCAATCTCGTCATAATTTATAAGTCCAGTTTTTTCATCTACATTGTAAGCTACAACGTTAAACCATTTACCAGAAACGTTATAAGGACTTCCATGGGTTAAATGCCCACCGTGCGCTAAACTAAGACCCATTATTGTATCTCCCGGACTTAAAAGAGCAAGTTGCGCTGCAAAATTCGCTTGTGCACCAGAATGAGGTTGAACATTTGCAAATTGTACATTAAAAAGTTTTTTTGCTCTATCTATTGCAATAGTCTCAACCACATCTACAACTTCGCAGCCACCATAATAACGTTTGCCAGGGTAACCTTCAGCGTATTTGTTTGTAAGGCAAGAGCCTTGTGCTTGCATTACAGATTGTGAAGTAATATTTTCTGAAGCTATAAGTTCTATTGTATCTCTTTGCCTTTGAAGCTCTTTTGCTAGCACTTCATAAACTTCCATATCTTGCTTTCTTAATTCTTCCATTTTTACCTCACATTTATATATATTTTAATATCTCGCTAGTATCTAAGCAGCCTTTACGAATAATAACATAAGGATATTGTACCATATCTATAAATTTAGACTCAAAAGAATACTTTCATTTTCCACCGTCAACAATAATATCTACAATATTATCAAAAATTAAAGTTTCTTTTATATCTTTGGCACTTTTTTTATTTGAAATATTTACAGATGTTGTAAACACTGGAGAATTTAAAACTTCAAGCATCTTTAACATAAACTCGTTATTAGGAATCCTTACTCCTATGTTAGTTCTACCACCTGAAATAACTTTACCTAGATCTGTTGTAGAAAATATTAATGTAAGCTGACCAGGCCAAAATCTTTCTGCAATTTTCAAAGCTTTTTGTGGTATTTGGATAATAGGTTTTACACTTCCCAAATTTTTAGTCATCAAAATAAGTGGTTTTTTTTGACTCCTACCTTTAATTTTGTACACTTTTTTTTGCGCATCAACATTAAAAGCATCTACAGCAAACCCATAAACTGTATCTGTAGGTACAATAGCTATACCACCATTTTTTATTATTTGAGAAGTTTTTATATGCGCTTTTTTATCTTTAGATAAAATTATTAAAGTTTTACTCAATTTAAATTAATCCTGTAGATTCTTTTAAGCCAAACATTATATTCATATTCTCTACAGCTTGCCCTGAAGCACCTTTCCCAAGATTGTCTATAACAGAAATTATAATAAGTTTATTTATTCTTACATCAATTTTTAGTCCAATAAAACAATAATTTGTATTTACAACATCTTTAATTGAAGGGAGATCTCCATCATTAAAAACTTTAATAAATACTTTATTTTTATAAAAATCCTTATAGTAATTTAAAACTTCATTTGAAGTAACAGACCTTTTTAAATTCAAATAAATTGTAGAAAGCATCCCTCTTTCTACCGGAATAATATGTGGAGTAAAACTTACTACTACACCCTCACCTGATAAACCAGAAAGCTCTTGCTCTATTTCAGGTATATGTCTATGAGTTCCCGCTATTTTATAAGCTTTACAATTTGGATACTCATTTTCAAAATATTCTTGAGCACTTTTCCTTCCAGCACCTGAAATACCACTTTTAGAATCTATAGTTATATTATTTAAATCAACAAAATTCTCTTTTATACTTGGAGCTATACCTAAAGTAATGCTAGTAGGGTAACAACCAGGATTTGCAATCAAAGAAGCTGTTTTTATATTGTCAAAATTAATTTCTGACAACCCATAAACAGCTCTTGGTATAAAATCTTTTGCAGCATGCTTGACATTATACCACTGTTCATAAATGCTTACCTCTTTTAACCTAAAATCTGCAGATAAATCTATAACCTTAACACCTTTGTTAATAAATTTTGGAACTAATTGGAAAGCTGTTCCATGTGGTAAAGCTAAAAATACCAAGTCACAGTTTTTTGAAATTTTATCTATATCTAAAGGTTCTACAATTAAATTTAAATTCTCAAAGTTTGGATAAATATCTTTTAATGGTCTTTGACTAGAAGTACTTCTTCCATAAAGCCCTGTTATCTTCACGCCTGGGTGTAAACTTAAAATTTTTAAAAGCTCTTCCCCTGTGTAACCTGTTATGCCAACAATTCCTACTCTTATCATTTTTTCCCCAATTGTTTGGGATATACTAAAACTACAAATTAGCCAAGTAAAGACTTCCTATTTTCTATAGATTCTAAAACTTCTTTTATTGTGCCCCTTATAAATTCCTCAAACTTTTTTATCATTCCCCTTGCAAGACAAATCTGAGCATCTTGCCCAAAAATATCTAAACACATTTCTATAGTTTTTAAAATTCTATATGGCGACTCATAAAAAATAATTGTTTTTTCTAAATTTGTAAGCCCTACAAGTTCTTTTCTTATTTTGCTAGACTTTCTTTTTAAAAAACCACAAAATATAAAACCAGCTGTAGGAAGGCCTGATCCGACAAGAGCTGTTACCACAGCGCTTGATCCTGGCAAAACTTCAAGATTTATATTTTTGCTTATAACTTCCTTAATCAAACTATATCCTGGGTCAGAAATTGCAGGAGTACCTGCATCAGAAATAAGTGCAATTTTCTTACCATTTAAAAGCTTGTCTATTAAACCTTTAATCCTATGTTGTCCATTGTAAGAATAAAAGCTTATTAAGTGTTTTGGTAATTTAAAATATGATAACAATTTCAAGCTTTGTCTTGTATCTTCACAAGCAATTAAATCGCACTCTTTAAGAATACGTAATGCTCTTAGCGTTATATCTTCAAGGTTACCTATAGGGGTTGGAACTACATATAAAGTGCCACTCATTTGTTAATTAATCTACTTGGTTTATAAAGATTTAATTTACAAAAAATTATAACATATAAAAAATTTTAAGACAAAATTATGCAGCAGGTATTGATCTAGTTTAGTATCTTATCGGAGTTACCTTAAAGAGCGTTCTATAAGCAACAAACATTTAATATTTCAAAAGGGATCTGCCTAAAAACCCTAATGCTTATAATTACTGTGAATTTTTTGACAATGCAAGGCAAAAAACGCAGGGTTTATCGTGCCATAAACACAAGTTTTTTAACGCAGCAGTGTAGAAAAAGGCATAGTAAGGATATGCACTAAGGTTTTTAGAGAGGGCCCATTCAGTGTTTGAAGCAAAATTCATTTATGTCTTTTTTGTCTTTTCATTTTGCTAGTTTGCTAATTTGATTAAATGTTTGCTGCGATTACTCTAGTAACGGAGAGGTTCTAAACTAGACAAACCAAACTATTTCTCTGTCAAGTGATTGTAAAAGTTCAATATAGGTTTGAACTTTTTCAAATTAAAATGTTTTTTTTAATGCTTTGGTTTAATTTTAAAATATTTACAAAAGTATTAACAACTTTTGGGTCAAATTGAGTTCCAGAACCATTGATAAGCTCTTTTATTGCAGCATCTTTACCTAAAGATTTTCTATATGGTCTGTCAGATGTCATAGCATCATAAGCATCTATAACAGCAATTATTCTTGCTCCAAGTGGAATTTCTTCACCTTTTAAACCTTCAGGATAACCACTACCATCATACCATTCTTGGTGATATAAAACTAAAAGAGCAATTTCAGACAAAAAATGTATAGGAGCTATTATGTTATAACCTATAATAGGATGCATTTTTATAACATCTTTTTCTTGTTTTGTTAAAGAAGAATCTTTTTTTAAAATAGATTCAGATATGCCAATTTTACCTATATCGTGCATTAATGAAGCATATTTAACCTGTCTTACAATATCTTTTTCTAATCCCATTTCTTTTGCTATTAGTTTTGCATATCGTCTTGCTCTTGTAGCATGACTAAAAGCATAAGAATCTTTTGCGCCTATAGCTCTAGCTAAAGTTTGTACAATTCCAATATAGGAACTATGAATATCATGATTAAGTTTTAAAAGTTTATATTTTAAGAAAAGTACTTTTGCGTGAAGCTTAAATCCCCACACAAAAAAAACAATTGCTACTAACGATAGAACCACATATATTAAGTATTGTTTTATCATTTTATAGATAGGCTTTATAGTCTATGTCTGGGAAAATATTATTTTTATGTTCTAGATTTTGTAAGTACACCTCATCTAAAGAATTAGAATTTATTTGGGCATATAAATTTGCAAAACTAATCAAATGATCTTTTGTCCTTTTAGTTGCATATTCAACCGTTGTGCCAGTCGCCATAATAAATGCCCAATCTGAAGACTGAGCAAGTAAAAGCTCTCTTGCAGATTGTTTTAACGCTCTTTCTAAAACTCCACTAGCGTTAGGGAATTTATTTGCAAGTTCTATCATCCTATCCTGAGCTTTATGTAAATGCCTATATATGTAATCATTTGAACCATTTAGCCAAAGTTCATAGTAACCTTTATCTCCCCAAGATGAAGCTGCAATATCTACAACTTGGTTTAGAGGGAATTTATCAAGATATCCCACAGGAGTTATAGGTTTTATAATATTTTGATCATAGTGCAGTTTTCTAAACAAATAGTTTATAAAGTCTGGCCCTTCAAACCACCAATGCCCAAAAAGTTCTGCATCATACATAGAAACAATTAGAGGTTTCCTATCCAAAACTTCAAACAAATGTTCTACTTGCTTTGTTCTGCTAAACAAAAAATTACCTGCATGTTCTTGAGCTTTATCATTAGCCCACTGTGGCACATAAAATTGTTTATCGCCTAAAGATACTTGCCCTGTAATTCTATGATACTTCATGCCTATATTTCTTCTTATGCCATCAGAATGTAAATATGGTTTTATATAATCATACTCTAAATCATATCCTAAATCTCTGTAAAATTCTCTATATACAGGGTCGCCAGGATACCCAGTTTGGGCACTCCAAACCTGGTGAGCAGTTTCCATATCTCTAGAAAATGCAGCCACACCATTTTGAGAATATATTGGTGCAAAAACTCCATACTTGGGACTAGGTGTCCCATACAAAATAGAGTGAGATTCTGTAAAAAAAAATTTCAAATTTTCTTCAGCCAAAATTTTATCTATGCCAGGATAGTAAGCACACTCAGAAAGCCATATACCATTTGGCTTTCTACCAAAGTGTCTCTGATAGTCCTGACATGCAATTCTAATTTGTGCTCTTTGAGCTTTTTCGTTGCTCATTAAAGGTAAAAAGCCATGTGTTGCACAACAAGTTACAATTTCAATTTTTCCTAAATCTTGAAGCTTTTTATACCCTAAAAGAATATTACCATTATATTTTTCCCACAATCTTTTACAATCCAAAAAACGTTCATAATACATTTTTGCCACATCTTGAAATTCTTTCTTATTTTTTGTTCTGTCTAACTCTTTAGTAGCAAGTTCTATATGTTTATTTAACCGAACATAATATCGCTCTTGTAAAAGGCTATCTGCAAGCATGTTACATAAAGGAGGTGTGATAGTCATTGTAAGCCTAAAATCAACACCATCTCCTACAAATTTCTCAAATACAGATAAGAGCGGAAGATATGTTTCAGAAATTGCTTCATACAGCCAATCTTCCTCTAAAAAGTCTGGATATTCCGGATGTCTAACATGTGGAAGGTGAGCATGCAATTGTAAACACCAATAGCCCTTATTAGCCATAAAAAAAACCTCAAAATTTTTTAAACGAATAAACTTAAAGGACGATCAGAGCTAGAACCGCCAAGTATTTTACTTGAAGAAAGTTTTAAAAATTCTGTCTATGTGTTTGCATAACTTTTATTAAATCATGCAAGCTTAAATACTTGTTTGACATCATTACACATCTAAAAAAGCTTCTCAAAGTCTAAATCTTACAAGATGCCCATTGTACTTCTGTAATATCTGAAACACCATACCGTGGACTAACAAGAGTGTTAGACCTTACTATAGTTATAAATTTCCCGTCTTTTAGAAAGTAACCTAAATCCACACACCAAGAGCGATTATACTCTCCTAAATTTATGTACCAACTCAAAGTATTGTGGTATACTTTTACATCAAAATATTTATTAGCATTAAAGCCGTTAAAATTAATATATGAGATGTCATAAACCCTTAAAACCAAAGATAAAGCGTTAAAAGGTTCCCCATATTTATTTGGAAATTCTTCAATTATATGTGTAGAAATTTCCCAATATGCATATATCCAAGTTGGATCTTTGGGAAGTATAACTATTTTTGTGTCGTTGTATGTTTGTGGTAGATCAGAATCTTTATAACAAATCACTTTTTCGGATTTATTTAATTTGGAGCTCAGGTTTTCTTTAGTAAGAGTCATACCAAATTCCTTAAAAACTATAATTGAAACAGAGATTTATGGATTTTACATTTTTTTCACAAACAATTCAATTTTTCAACTAAACTTTTAGCATCATTTATGTTTTTTTCAATAAAAGAGTATTCCCAAGACCCATATCTACCTATAGAAAAAATATTATTTTTACCCAAAAAATCATTTATTTCTTTTAAAGACTTTTCTCGATTTTTATCAAAAATAACATAAGCATAAGGCATATCAATAACATTAAAAGCAACAACTTTATCATCATTTCTAATAAAGTTAATTTTTATTAAATATTCTATTATATTTTCTGTATTTTTATATTTTTTACCATTGAAAGAAGAATACTCTACATAAAAACTATAACAATTTTTAGGAACATTGTCTGGGCTAACGTTTGAATATATACCAACTCTAAAAAAAGAAAATCTATTTTCCGGAAAATATACCCAGTGCTTATTTTTTAATATTTTTGGTATTCCTCTATTAGATTTTATGCCTATGTTTATACATCTAACGCCACTAAACAAGAGCCTTTCTGAAGCTTTCTTTACATTTGTAGGAACATTGTTTATTTGTTTTAATAACTCTAAGATAGGCTGCGTTGATATAATTTTATCATATTTATAATGTTTACCATTTTGGCAATAAATTATTTTGTTTTTTATATCTATTCTTGTCGTTTTAGAATTAAAATTAACTTTAACTTTTTTTAGCAAACCATTTATTAGAGCACCGCAACCATTCTTTTTAGGATAATAAAACACACTATTATATCCGTACTCTTTTTTATTCTTATTGTATGCAGACTTTATTATGCTTTTTGTATCAGGTTTAGGAACAAATTGTCCTACCCAAGCAGCACTCATTTTACTTAAACTATAACTCCATAACTTTTTATTATATGGAACCATAAAATATTTTGTAATTCCTTCACCAAACATAGATTTTGACCAATCTAAAAAAGACATATTTTGATGTATATCTACATTTTTCCTTTTAATTACGCCATTTAAACATTCTTGTTTCATTTTTTCTGGAAGATAACTTAAGTTTGCCTGAAATGGGTAAGGCACAAAAATTTCATTTATATATATATAAGCATCCCTCTTAATTTTGAAAACTCCATTAGAAATTTTATTTATAAAATTTTTTACTTTTTCCTCTTTTATATGTATAAAATGGCCTGAACAGTCAAAAATAAAACCATCTTTACAATATGAAGAACAAAGCCCACCAGCATAACTATTACGTTCTAAAACTTTATAAGGTTTTTTTAAAAAATATGCACTAGTTAAACCAGTAATCCCTGCGCCTATTATAATAACCTTATTCATTACTCAACCTTTACAGCAACTAAAGCTATACTAACTATCCACATTAAAATACCAACTGCAATAAAAAGAAGTAGAGCACTAAACATGCTTAAAGTAGTAAACAAATAAGCACACATCGCAAAGAATAAACAAGCAATATAAGTAATTATAAGTATTTGCTTTTTTGAAAACCCCATTTTACTTAAACGTAAAGCATAATGGTCTTTACTTCCAATAAATGGAAGTATGCCTTTTTGTATCCTACACATACTTACTAAAAAAGTCTCATAAATAGGTATGGCTAGTACAAAAACCGGAGCAAACAGGCCTATATTACTAACTGAAGAATAAGATGTGCCAAGCGAAATACAAGCTACTACAAAACCAACAAACAAGCTACCTGTATCCCCCATAAATATTTTTTTTGATACAGAAAAATTATAAGGCATAAAACCAAGTAAAGCCCCAGCCAAAGCCACTGAACAAAAATTAATATAACGTATTTGAGTTGACAATGATATAAATAGAAATGTAAAAGAAGCTATCACCGCTATACCGCTAGAAAGTCCATCCATTATGTCTATAATATTAAATGCATTTGTTATGCCCATTATCCAAATTATACTTATTAGACATGACAACCAATATATAGGAATAAAGTCCATCCTAATATTAAACAAAAACACTATTATTGATGCCGATAAAAATTGAATAACAAGTTTAGGTTTAAAACCAAGACCTCCTTTCTTAATATCATCAGCTAATCCTACTATAAGCATCATAAAAGCCCCAAAGATAATGCCTCTTAAGTTTCTTAAAGTTAATGTAGGGAAAGATGTAATCTCTCTAATTAAAAGCAAAGATAGAATCCAAGCAAAAGCTATAGCAATACCACCTAAGTATGGAGTGCTTATTTTATGTGTTTTAATTTTTGTGGTAGGAACATCTAAAATATTCAATCTTATAGCTAAAAATCTACAGATTGGCGTAAAAATAACTGAAATTAAAACAGCTATAAAAAAAGAATATGCATATAGTAAATCTTCATTCATCATTTTCTCGTTCACTGTCCTTTGTTTCTGCGACTTTAAATAAGTCTACTAAAGATAACTTTGTTTTAAATATGCTCACAAACCCTAAAGTGAACACTCCCACTAATCCTACTATATGATATATAGCAATACATGTAAAAGCTAAATTTTTGTCTACTCCTATAGCAGCCAAAGACAAAACACCCATAAGTTCAAAAGCGCCAAAATAACCAGGAACAGTAGGTACTATAGAACCCACACCTATTATGATAATAGTAAAAATTGCCCCTAAAACGGAAAGATTTATTCCACATGCATACGCTACAATAACAAGAACTAGAGACTCTGCTGCCCACACAATTACCGACATAATAGAAACCTTAAATAAAACTATCGGTTTTTTAAGTATTATTAACCCTCTTGCAAATTTATCGAAAAAACTAAAAATGATAGATTTTATCTTACTTGAAATAGATAATTTAGATAATATTTCAATCATTTTTTCTCTATGAGTTATAATTATATAAAGAACAACAAAACATAAAATGGCGATAGTAAATAAAACATAAAAAGAACGTTCTACTATGCTAGGAAAAGGCATAAAGAAAAATATCAAAAAAAAGAATAAAATAAATATTAATATATCAAATAATCTTTCTATTACAATAGTAGCAAGTGTAGCACTACTTGAAATAGCCAAATATTGTCCTGTTATTTTTGCTCTTATAAACTCTCCTAATCTTAAAGGGACAATGTTATTTGCAAAAAAGCCAAGAGTAGTATACGGAAAATTCTCTAATACTTTAGTCTTTTTTAATGTCAATAAAATAAAATAATATCTTATAGCCCTTAATACATAAGTAGAAATACACACCATTAAAGCTGGAAATAAAAACCAGTAGTTAACAGTTTTTATAAGAGTCAATGATCTTCTAAAATCTATTTGCCTTAAAGTCAAATACGCTAAAGCTACACTCACAAGTACACACATTACTATTTTTAAAAAGTGTTTTTTAAACATTATCTGCTGCTCCCAAATTTACCAGAGTATCGTAATGCTGGTAATACAAAAAATTAAACGGATCCACTAATATAGCTTTATCTATATATTTCTTTACATCTGCTTTATTACCATAAAAACTATAAAGCCACGCAAGTTGATAATAATAATTGCTATTATATTTATTTAAACTTAAAGAACGAATATACAAATTTATAGCAATTACTATAAAATTTTTCTTTTTAGTTTTTTGATATTTGTAAAAGTAAATATCTGCAAGCTTTGCCAAACTTTCAGGATTTGAGCTATCGTTGTGTATAGAATCAATAAAAAAATCTTGCGCAATTGGATACTTAGCATTAGCAAAATAATAAAGACCTTTTTTATATTGTTCATTAGCATAAACAGGTTTACCCAAAGCAAAAACAAACGGTAAAAACAATATAATAAGAATATGAGAATCGATTTTATGTTTTCTTTTTTTAATATCTTTAACTTGTGTGATAGGCACAGCCAAAATGAAAAAAAGTAATAACATATTAGTTGAAATAAACGCAGAAGAATTAAAAAAGTTGTAAACTAAAAAAGATATGCAAGCAACAAGAATAGAAAGATAAAAATTTTTATTTTCTTTTATTTTTTTAAAAACATAATAAAAGAACACTATAAGGACTAAGATAAAAAGGATAAACCCAAAAATGCCATTTTCACATAAGACTTGCAAAAATATATTGTCTACACTAGAAACATCCACATTTTTCATTAAACTATAAGCACCTGATACAGTTTTGTAATTGTTAAAACCAACACCAACTAAAAAATTATCTTTTATTACAAAAAGAGCTGTTTTCCATACAAGTATTTTATTAGTAAAAAAATCAGCTTTAAAAAGCCAATAGCAATAAAGTATTGTAATTAAAACAAAAAATAAAGAAAAAATAGTTTTTATTTTGTGTGTTTTTAAGAAAAATATACTAGTAGCAAAAACCAAACAAGCTATAATTATTGCTATCGTAAATTTTGTTAATAAAACTGCAAAAAATAATATATAAGGTAAAAATTTATAAATTTTTCTTTCATCATTCCAAAACACAAAAGATAAAGAAAAAGAAACTAATAAAAAACAAACATAAACATTCATATAAGGTATTACGTTCGTATCAAAAAATTTATCTGAAGATAAATTAAAAGTAAAAATATAGATAGCTAACCAAAGGCCTATAAAAATTTGAGTATTAATAATAATTTTTTTTTGCGACAAACTTAAAAAAGCAGTTAGCAAATAAATTATCACCCCACTTGAAAGCAAAAATATTTCACTTCTGACATTATATTTATAATCTGCAAAATAGTAAGAAACAATAGCATTTAAAACAAACACAATTGCAAAAACATTATATTTGTTCAAATTAAATTTAAAATTATTGAAAAGTGAAATAAACACTACACTAAAAAAAGCAAAGATTGTAGTATAGACACTAAGAGATGGCAAAAAACGAGAAAATATTGAAAAAATAAAAGCTATGACAATTACAAATCCTAAAAAATTAAAGTTTTCAAAATCAAAGTTTCTTACATTAACTTGCAAAAGCATGTTAAACCCCTAACAACTTAGTAAGAAATTGTGTTTCAAATAAAAAAAAATCGTCTAGCAATATACTGGGCTGTGGAAGAAATACTGTTAAAAATGATCCTACAGATAAAAAAGGACCAAAAGCTATATAATCTTTTCTTGTTATTTTTTTAGCTACTATCAAAACCAAACCTACCATACTTGCTAAAACAGCAGCTATAAAAATTGCAAATAAAACTTTTTGACAACCTATAAAAGCTCCTACTCCTGCCATTAGTTTTACATCTCCAAGACCTATAACTTCTTTTTTATAAATTAAGCCCCCTAAAAAACTAAGTAAAAATAAAAAACCTGCTCCAACAATTATGCCAAACAAGGAATGTAAAAATCTAAAAAAAATATTTTCACCTAGAGATACATTTAAAAAACTGAATATAATACCAAAAATAACCATAAGGGCAGGAAAAACTGCAGGAATTATTCTATGGAAATAGTCTACCACAGAAATCGAAATCAAGGAATAAACAAAAAAAACAAGCAAAAAGAAAGAAACCGAAAAAGAATATTTGTAAAATAACAATGCTAAAGAAAATGCCGTAATAAACTTAATTAAAGAAGTTTTATATATTGTTTGTCCTATTTTATAACCTACATAATAAGCAAAAATTATACCTATAAGAGAGCCAAAAGCCATTATAAGTTGCTCCAATAATCACCACAAGAACAATTAACCCAAATTTGTCCTTTATACTTGCCAGTAGAATCTTTAATATCACTAGCTTTATAAGCCCAACCGCCAGTATCTACATTATTTTCTAAATTATCTACATGTATAGTATTTGACTTTTTATGGCCAGGAATATAAGCATACGGGATTTCTTGTATATATCCTTTTTGAACTAACTCTTTTGCAATATTAGCATCTGGATATTTACCACTATTTTCACTGTAATACAAAGCTATAGCACTTCTTAAATAAGTAAGCCCTTTCTTGGTAGCAATATCTTCTGACTTTCTCAAAATATTTGAAAATTTTGGTACACTAACAAATAAAGTTACTGCTATCACTAAAATCGCTACTAATATTTCTAGTGTTATAATAATACTATTTCGCATATTCATTTTTTGATATGTTCATAAAATCGTTTTTTTAGTTTTTCCTCAACACATTTTGGGACAAGTGCAGAGACATTTCCACCAAACATTGCAATTTCTTTTACCATACTAGAAGATAAAAAGGTATAAGATTGGTCTGGCATTAGAAAAACCGTTTCTATTTTTTTGTTTAAATTCCTATTCATTAACGTCATCTGAAACTCATATTCAAAGTCAGAAATCGCCCTTAACCCTCTTATTAAAACAAAAGAGTTAATCTGTTCCAAATAATCTGCTAGAAGTCCTGAAAATGATGTAACCTTAACATTTTTCAAATTTTTTGTAGACTCCTGCAATAATTGCAATCTTTCTTTAAGATAGAATGTGTGTGTTTTATTACAATTGTCTGTTACTGCCACAACAATTTTTAAAAAAAGCTTAGACGATCTCTCTATAATATCTAAATGCCCATTGGTTGGTGGGTCAAAACTGCCTGGATAAACCGCTAAAATTTCTTGACTCATAAGTTAAATTTTATATCAATTTTTAAGCTGTTTTGTCAAAAAATTATCATCATAGTTTACATATATTTCAAAAAAATAATATAAGAATTTTGATAAATTGAGTCTTTTTTGAAAATACCTCATTTTTTAAAATAACCCTTGAAGGCGCAAGATTTTTTTTAGAATAAAGCCTATAAGGCGTTGGACGATTGATCAAACATAGGGCTTAATGGCCGTAAAGATCTTTGATTTAAGTGTTGACAGCTTATTTAAACATTCGTACAATTAACTATACTAAAGTATAAATGTAGGGAAAATGAAAAAAATATTTCTCGTTTCTATGCTCTTTTTAAGTTTTTTACCATTGTATGCTGCCAATATTACAACATTATCACTTAAACAATGTGAAAACAGTGCAATAAACAAATATTACAAAGTTAAAGAAGCACAATACCGTGCTCAATGCGCACAACAAAACTTAAAGTCTAATAATAAGTCTTTATATCCTATCTTAACTTTAAACGCAAAAACTGGCTATAGTGCAGTTTTGCCATCCCTATCTATCATGGGAAACAATGAAACATTTGGCGACTATTGGAACTATTGTATAGGACCGACCCTCTCTTATACACTGTTTGATAATGGAGCAAGAAATGCTAATTATAGAAGTGCACAAAAGTTATACGAATCTAAACTTCAAGATCTAGAATGGGAAAAGAAAAATGTTATTGTGTCTGTACGTTTAAAATATTTTCAGATTCAAGCAGTATTAGAAAAAATATATATTTTAGGTGAACGTCTAAATCTAGCTGAAAGCCAATATAAAGACATAACAATAAATTACAGATCTGGTACTAAAAGTAAATTAGACTTATTAATGGCAAATAAGCAAGTCTTATTAGCACAAAATCAAATAGAATTTGCACGCTCAAAGCTTTCTAAATGCTTAAGAGAATTATTTGTACTCACACAAGACAACTTTAGTATAGATTTATCTTATCCTATCGACTACAGATTAATTAAACAACAATACATTGAAACTGCAAGTTGTATACTTAAAGCAGATAATGTAGCCGAATCAATAAAAGAATTTAGTGTTTATGAAAATTATATTTTTGATAACTCAAATCCACAACTTTTATCATTAGATATGATAATGCAGTATTCCATTAACGTTGCAACCAGTTATAGATCACAAAAATGGCCTTCTATAAAATTGCAAGGAGGCTGGTATTATCAATATCCTAATGGGCCAGTAAAAGAAGAAATCTTACAAGGCACTGCTGATTTAATTTTATCCATGCCAATATTTGAATTTGGAAATAAAGAAGCATTATTAAAAGCAAACAAATTAACAAGCAACGCAGTAGAAGAACAAAAAATAGGACTTATAGCAGCTTTAAACAAAGACTTTAATAATGCAAAAGATCAAATTTATGTAATAGATATTCAAGAAAGTATAAATAATAAAATTGTTAAAGACAGCCAAAAAATTGTAGAACTGACATACACCTCTTATCAACTAGGACAAGCAACATTTTTAGAAGTTCAAACAGCAAACTTTGAATTATCACAAAGTAAAATAGATTTAATAGATTTGAAAATAAAAAAGCTGGCTAACTTAGCGATAATAGCTGGATTAGGAAAACAATAGAGGGTTATATGAAAAAAATTATTATTGCTTTATCCGCTTTGTTTTTAATTACATTGTCAATATCATTATTATTCTTTAGACACCAAAAATTTAGTTACAGTGGAGTTGTGGAAGCTGTAGAAATAAATATCGCCCCGAAAATAACTGACAATATAGTAAAATTTTATGTAAAAGAAGGTGACAAAGTAACAAAAGATCAAATACTGCTAGAATTAGATGGCAAAGATATTATAGCTGCTTATAATTATGCACAAACAGAATTTGATAGAACATCAGAAATTTATAAACACAACGCAACATCAAAAGAAAACTATGACACAAAAAAATATAAATATGACGATGCCCTAATAAAAAAAGACTGGCTAGTTCTTAAAAGCCCTATAAATGGAAAAGTCTTATATAAATACTATAACGAAGGAGAGATGGTAACAATTGGGAAAAAAATTCTTACCATTGCAGATCTGAAAGAAATAGATGTGTGGGTATACATATCTCATAATAAAATAGCTTCACTAAAGATCAATGATAAAGTCATTGGACATCTCCCTGAAATTAACAAAAATTTTACTGGGTATATATACACAATCAACGATGAAGCAGAGTTTACTCCCAAGAATGTACAAACAAGAAATGAAAGAGAGAGATTAGTTTATGGAGTAAAAATACGTTTTAGTAACGACGACAATTTAACTCTAAAACCCGGCATGAGTCTGGAAGTACAATTTTAATTATATGGACAATTGTATCTCTGTTAACATAAACAAAGTAACAAAAGTGTTGCTTAACACAAAGGCATTAAACAATATTACTACTACATTTGAAGAGCATATAATACACGGTATTATAGGTCCAAATGGTGCTGGGAAAACTACACTTATACGTATTATTGCAAGCTTGCTTAAAGCTGATAAAGGAAGTGTAAATTATACATTAGGCAACAAAAAAGTAAGCTATATAAAAAGCTATTTAGGGTATTTTCCCCAGGAGCCTAGCCTTTACCCAGATCTAAGCTGCCAAGAACATTTAGAGTTTTTTAAAGCACTATACAGAATAAATGACAATGATTTTAATGAGCGATGCGAACAATTATACAAAGTAACCAACTTGACGCCTTTTGCAACAAGAAAAACAAGTTCTCTTTCAGGTGGTATGTATAAAAAACTTGGGCTTATGTGTGTTCTCCTTAATAGGCCAAAACTGTTGCTGTTAGATGAACCGACCATAGGTGTAGACCCTTTAAGTCGTAGGGAATTGTGGGACTTGGTGTATAACTTTGCAAAAAATGGTATGACAGTAATCATGTCCACCTCTTATATGGATGAAGCTGAACAATCAAATAAAATTCATGTTTTAAATGAAGGTAACCTCTTAGTAAGTGGTAACCCGTTAGAAATCATGGAAAGATACCATTTAAACAAAATAGAAGATATATTCTTAACAATGGGCACTCCAAAAACATGAGAACATCTATAATAGAAGTAAAAAATTTAAATGTAAGTTTTGGCAATTTTAAAGCTGTTGACGATATATCATTTAGTGTAAAACAAGGTGAAATATTTGGCTTCTTAGGAGCAAACGGTGCTGGTAAAACTACCACTATAAGAACTATTTGTGGAATATTAAATCCTGCTTCTGGACAGATTTATGTTTATGGTAAAGATATTTCAAAAAATACATCTTTGATTAAAAATAATATAGGTTATATGTCACAAAAATTTACACTTTATAAAGACCTATCAGTTAAAGAAAATATAGAACTTGCGGGTACACTTTACAATATGGATAAAAAAAGGATAAAGGAAGAAACTCAAACACTCTTTAACTTAATAAATTTTAACGAAAGTGAAAATACAATAGTAAACAACTTGCCTATTGGCGTTAAACAAATGGTTGCCTTGTGCGCAGCAGTACTACATAACCCAGACTTAATATTTTTAGACGAGCCAACAGCAGGTGTTGCACCTCAAATAAGAGCAAAGTTTTGGCAGCTTATTAAAATTTTTGCACAAAAAGGTAAAACTATCTTTATTACAACACATTATATGGATGAAGCAGAATATGCAGATAGAATAGTTTTAATGCAAACTGGAAAAATTATTGCAATTGGAACACCGAAAGAACTAAAAGAGCAATTCTTTAAAACCAATTTTTATAAAATCACACCCAAATATGGCAATCTCGTTTTACTAAAAGAAAAGATACAATTGTCAAACTTTGCAGATAACATAAACTATTACGGTAACAGCATAAAACTAATACTAAATAATGATAAAAAATGGCAACAATTTTTAAAAGAAGAAAAAAATTCTATAGCCTATCAAATAGTATCCCCTAGCCTTGAAGATGTATTTTTAAAGGCGGTTTCAGGAAAATGATATCTAAGACAAGCATAAAAGCAATAGCATTGAAAGAGTATAAGCATATAACTCGAGATCCATTCACCATGATTATTGCGTTGGTAATGCCTTTAATATTAGTTTTATTTTTTGGTTTTGTTGTAGACTTAGACTATAAACATATAAAAATAGATATTCAAGATAACAATAATTCGCAAATGTCTAGAAGGTTTATTGATATACTTAAATCTTGCCAATATTTTACAATTAATAAAGTAAATTCCATGCTTGGAATTAAAAGTAAAATTAATAGAAACAACACTTCTGCAATATTAATTATTGAGGAAAACTTTGATAGGAATATTGTAAAAGGGAACAGCGGTAAAATACAACTTCTGCTAGATGGTTCAGACAACGCAAAAGCAGGAATATTAAACGGCTATCTTAATGGTATCACATCAAGCGCAAACAAGATTTACTCTAAACAACTAAACATGCAATACCCCAAAGAACTTATAAGAACACGCTTCCTATTTAACACCGAACTCAATAGCAAATGGTTTACTGTTCCAGGCCTTAGTACTATAGTTATAGGTCTTATAGCAATAATTTTAACGTCTTTAACAATAGCTAAAGAATGGGAAAATGGCTCTATGGAACTATTGCTTTCAACTCCTGTAAAATCTATAGAAATAGTTATAGGAAAAATTATTCCATATTTTATTTTGAACATGTTTAGCATTCTAATGATATTTATAATTTCGTTGCTTGTATTTAAAATTCCATTTGAAAGTAGTTTTTTTATCTATAGTATTGCTTGCGTTATTTATGTTACTGGAGCTTTGGCTCTAGGTATATTTATATCTGTTGTTACTCGTCAGCAGCAAGCAGCCGTACAGTTTGCTTTTGCAGTAGGATTGTTACCTTCATTTTTGTTTTCAGGCTTCATATTTTCTATAGAGAACATGCCTTCATTATTTAGATACTTTACTGCCCTTTTCCCTCAACGCTGGTTTATGGAAATAAGTAGGACTCTATTTTTAAGCAAAACAAACCTGAAAGTTTTACTAGTTCCGTTTTTAGCTATTATTATATTTGCGATTTTTGTAATAATATTAGCCAATATCAAATTTAAAACAGATATGGAACCTTAACATGAGAATAAGAATATTAAAAGGTTTTATTAAAAAAGAATTTACACAAATTTTTAGAGATAAAAAGATGATAGTTGCACTATTTTTTTTACCTATAGTACAAACTATAATGTTTGGACTTGCTTTAACAAGCGAAGTGAAAAATATAAAATTTGTTATCTTTGCCAAACCTTCTGACTACATTGCCAACAAAATACAATCAAAAGCTGCCTCCAGCAGATGGTTTAAATATATAGATGACATTGATTCTACAGACTTTTCTATTATAGAAAAAACAATAATTTCTAAAAAAGCAGAAGCCCTTTTAATAGCACCTAAAGAAAATCTTGCCAACTCAATAGAAAAAGAAAAACCTATACAACTTTTAATAGACGCAACAAATGCAGTAAGAGCAAGGCAAGTAGAAACATATATTAAAGCAATAACAACAGACGTGATTAAAAAGTACAAACCCAACCTTATAAATAATATAGTAAACCTGGATACAAGAGTCCTTTACAACCATACATTATACACAGCCCCGTTTATGATTCCAGCCATTACAGTAATGTCAACATTTATAGTAACCATGCTTATATGTTGTATGTCTATAACAAAAGAAAAAGAACAAGGAACAATTGAAAAACTCATTTCGTCACCTATAACATCGTCAGAAATTATATTAGGAAAAATATTACCTTATGCAATTATAGGAATATTAATAATATGCTTTATAGTGTTTATAGGTGTGTTTGCATTTAAAGTTCCATTTAGAGGTTGCTTTTGGCAAATTTTTATTACAGGATTGCTATTTATATGGACCGCTCTTAGCCTTGCTATGCTTATTTCAATTGTTGCACGTAACCAGCAACAAGCAATGATAGGGTGCTTTATTATATTTTTACCTGCAATACTACTTTCTGGAATACTTTTTCCTGTAGAAAACATTTCACAAAACATACGTTGGATATGTTATATAAACCCTATTATGTATGCGGTCAACAACTTGCGTAATATTATGTTAAAAGGAAATGATTTAGTGTTATTCTGGCAAAATTGTTATCTACTCTTTTTAATAGCTTCAATTGTATCTACATTTAGTGTAAAAAAATTCAAGTCTACTCTAAACTAAATAACTGTTCCAACTTAATTAAGTAAACATAGATAGCCCCTGACTTGACTAGTTTTAAGAGAAAAGAAGGATTTTGTTTATAAAGTATCAGTTTATAGAGATAAATGGTTAGGTCAATATGTAGAAAAAAGCTATAAATTGAGTTTGATCTAGTTTATAATCTTACCTGCATTACCTTAAAGAGCGTTCTATGAGCAATAAACATTTAATATTTCAAAAGGGGTCTGCCTGAAACAAAATTCATTTATGTCTTTGTTGTCTTATTATTTTACAAGTTTGCTAATTTGATTAAATGTTTATTGCGATTGCTCTAGTAACGTAGATAAGGTTCTAAACTAGTCCAGACTAAACCAAAGTATACGGATACGGAGAGGGAGGGATCCCTTTTCGGTAAAATCCCTGACGGGATTTTCCTACAAGCCCGCTCTCGCTCTTTTTGCCTTTCGCTTCGCTCAAACAAAAATTTCGCTCCGAGCTTCGAACCCCATCTCAAAGCCAAATCGTTGGCTTTGCCTATGACCCTAATAACTTAATTTACTATCTCTATAACATTGACCCTAAAAGTATACGGAGAGGGAGGGATCCCTTTTCGGTAAAATCCCTGACGGGATTTTCCTACAAGCCCGCTCTCGCTCTTTTTGCCTTTCGCTCCGCTCAAACAAAAATTTCGCTCCGAGCTTTGAACCCCATCGCAAAGCCAAATCGTTGACTTTGCCTATGACCCCAATAACTTAAATTACTACTTCTATTAACATTGACCCTGAAAGTGTACGGAGAGGGAGGGATTCGAACCCTCGAT
>JAITSL010000015.1 GCA_031287855.1 Candidatus Endomicrobiellum roisinitermitis | reverse complement strand
AAACAAATATTTTATCCCTCTGTATCTGCTTGCTTTACTCATGTCTACTTGTCCATATACTTGCAATCTCTCTGTTACTTTATACAAACCTCCTACTTTCCCTCCTATCTCTATTTCTATTACCTCTGCTCCTTACGTATTCTTTCCCTTCCACTTCCAGTCTCAATGCATACTCTCCTTCTTCCTCATACCCTTTTAACGCTCGCACCCCTCATCCTAATCCTCCTGCTTTATTACCTATAAAATTTATACTCGAATTTATACTTTCCCATCTTGTTCCATTTCCTATACATATCCCTCCTCCCGTAGACCCTTTGTTCCCTTCAAAATTTACTCTCCCACTTACTTCAAGATTTGACCCCTCTAAATATATTGCTCCTCCTCTCACCTCTCCTATCATATGCCCCACCCTATTGTTATAAGTATAAAACCTCTTCATTGTAACATCTTTTATACTTAATTCCTTTCCTGAAAACGCTCCATGCCCTACCTTTACACCTGTCCATTTACCACATCCATCTAAAATTACTTCATTACCATTTATCTCTTTTAACTCTATTCCAACACTACCATAATGCCCTTTAGACTCTATTGTTGGACTTGATGCTAATACTTTCCCTCTCTTTTGAATAAAAAAACTACTAAAGTATGTAATATTCCTTTTAAACTAATTCCATTATCATTAACCGGCGTCGTTGATAACACTATTGTCTTTGCTCCATCTGCATTCATAACTCTCTTCAAATACGAAAAACTTGATACCTCCACTTATTCTAAAACTTACTTCCTCACTTCTTACGCCGCTGACAATATACTTCTATAACTCCTTATATCTATCTTTGGCCTCATATCTTCACTCATCTCTATTTTCCTCCTACCTTCACTTATTTCAGGGATCAACTCTATTATCTTCATTAGCGCTTCTTCGTTCCCCTCTTTCCCCTTTTCCATCAACCCCGGCAACTCTTTATTCAGCTTTACTTCTCCTTCCATCTCCGTTTTTAACCCTTCCACAAATTCCTCTATCTGTCTCTTATCTCCCTTATCATACTCTATTCCTCTTTCTACACTTGCCATCAACGCTTTTCCTAACATTATCTCTTGATTTTTATCCTTTAATCCTAAACCCTTATTCTTTCTCCTTAACACTTCTGCTACTAACTCCCTCTCTATTATCCCTCTTACTAACACTTCCCCTATCTCTTAACTTTTGTTACTTTCCCATATTCTCTGGCTATTATTGGCCCTTCATTTAATATATCTCCTACTTCTTTATTAATAACTTCATTCTCACCCATATTATCTTTTTCTCACTTACCATAGAATATATCTTTACACACTACACTCACCATTATACTTATCACTATTATCACACTTACTACTTTGCTAAACTATACTATATCCCATTGCTACTCCTTTTACTTACTTTTTTAACAACTACAATAAAAAAAGGCATTCTTATCTAAAATATCTAATATTGATTTATCTCTTAATAGTATCAGCGTGTTAACTTGACTTGAATTTAGCTGCTTTGACTTGCTCCTACTTGCTCTCATTACTACATCGCTAAAAATCTAGATTGTATTTATTTGATTCAGTCTTCCCAAGAGAGGATTGATGTCAGTCCAGATTATAGCAAAGCCTCTAAGATTTTTAATATTGTATTAAAATCATCTAATTTAGTCATTGTATTGACCATGCAACGTATTTTAGAAGCATTAGGAAAATCTTTAATATAATAATGTGCAACTTTCCTGAAAACAAGCAATCCCTTTTTTATACCATAATTATCAATTGAGTATTGAACATGTTTTTTTAACCATTGAATTTTTTCTTCTCTACTAGCCTTTGGTAAAGTTTTACCAGATACAATAAAACTCTCTAATCTTTTAAATATGGAATAATTGCCAACAGCACCACGACCAATCATTAAACCAGAACAATTTGGTATTTTCATAAATTCTTGAGCAGTTTTCTCATCAACAATACCACCATTTGCAACAATTGGAATTTTTGCATCGGAACAAGATTCTGCAAAAGCCTCTAAGTCAGGTTCTGCTGAATGCCCCAAAGATGCATACCTAGCATGCACTACCACCATTTTTACACCAGTACTTTGCGCTATATGTATAATTTCTTTAGCCACATTTTGACCTGGCAAAAGCCCTATACGTATTTTAATCGTAACAGGAATAGTCACATTACCTACGACAGACTCTAAAATCTTAGCTAGAAGGTGTTCATTGGCAAGTAGCCTTGCTCCTGCTCCAGCTTTAGCTACTTTTCGTACAGGACAACCTAAATTAATATCAATAATATCAGCACCTATATCTTGTACAATTTTTGCAGCTTCAGACATACTATTAGCTTCCCCACCAAATATTTGTGCAGCAACTGGTCTTTCTTGATCCTTTATTCTCAAAAGACTCCTTGTCTTTTCATCATGGTAAACAAGAGCTTTAGCCGAAACCATTTCGGTATATACTAATCCTGCTCCACCTTCTTTTGCAAGAAGACGTAATGGCAAATCCGTAATACCTGCCATAGGAGCAAGAAAAATATTATTGCAAAATTTCATGTTACCTATAGTTAATTTATTCATTTTAATCAATACGACTTACCAATCAGATAAAATAAGAGATGGAGACGGTTTTAGTTGCAAATTATTATAACTTAACCCACACTTTTTTTGTTTTAAGTATGCTACGCAACCAATCATAGCAGCATTATCTGTACAATATATTGGAGAAGGAATGAAAACTTTTATTTTATCCTTTTTACCATTCTCTAAAAACATGTGTCTTATTAAAGAGTTAGAACTTACTCCACCACCTAAAACAATCTTTTGCAAATTAAATTCTTTAACAGCTTTAAAAGCTTTAAAAATCAAAGTCTCAGCTATTGCCATCCTAAAAGAAGAACATATATTGTTTAAATGTTGTTCATTTTTTATAGCGTTTGATTTAAGATAGTTTAAAAGCGACGTTTTAATTCCAGAAAATGAAAAATCCCAACTATCTCTTAAATATGGACGAGTAAACTTAATTGACAACGGATCTCCCTTTGAAGCTCTTTGATCAATTATAGGGCCACCTGGATATGAAAGACCCAACATTTTTGCAGCTTTATCAAAAGCTTCACCAACAGCATCATCTCTTGTGCCACCTAACACTTTATATTTACCAAAATCTTCAACTACAACAAGCTCTGTGTGCCCACCAGATATTATAAGAGCCAAAAATGGCGGTTTTAAATATTTATTTTCAATAAAAGAAGAGTACAAGTGCCCCTCTAAATGATTTACTGGAATCAACGGTTTTTTATATACACTTGCTAATGATTTGGCTGCAACTGAACCAACAAGCAATGCTCCAGCAAGACCAGGGCCCACAGTAAAAGCCACAGCATCAATTTTTTTTGAAAAATCATTAAAATTAATCTTAGCATTACGTAAACTCTTAGCTATTACTGGGTTTATTTTTTCTATATGTACACGACTTGCAAGTTCTGGAACAACTCCAAAAAACTTTGCATGCATAGGTATTTGCGATAAAATCACCAAAGATTTTACATCTACTCCATTTGAAACAACTGCAACAGAAGTTTCATCACAAGATGTTTCTATAGCAAGAATATTCATTTCTTATATCCATTTTTTAAAGATTTCACAGGAACAACAGTTATATTGGAATAGGTTCTATCAGGGGAATAAAATCTATAAGTAGTTGAACCATCTATATTATCTAACTTACTTAGACCTACTTTCATATCCCTTGCAATTTCTCTAAAATCTTCCTGAAAAAACTGCACACTTTGATTAGGTTTCAACTTTATTACTTTATAATATTCATTCCATTTAGCGCCAATAACTTTCCTCTCTCTAGCGTATTGTTTTAATATATCATCTTGAGTTGCACCTCGTTTAATTAAAGTTTCAGCAATCTTTTTTTCTATAAATATGTCAACAGAAATTTCTTGTTTTTTTATAGGTTGTACACAAAACCATATAGCTATCCCACAAAAAAACAGCATAATTATATATAGTTTGACCCATAAACTTTCTTTCTTTTCCTTACTTGACATATACTCTCCAAACCTAAAAATTATTCATTATTTTTTCTTATTTAAAGTAGATAAGACCCTAGAAGCCTCTATAGTCTCCATAACTCTGTTTTCTCTAATTATTTCTAAAGCTTTGTTTAAAGCTTTATCTTCTAAATTATTATCTTTTAAACCTTTTTTAGATTTATCTTTCTTAAACAACACATCAGCATTTGCATAAAGTTTAATTTCTTCTTCTATAGTAACATCGACATTAATATCTGGAGTAATACCATTTTTTGCCTCTTTTTCATTTGAACGGTCAATCGGACGGCCAGAGGGCAAATAGTATTTAGCTATAGTAAGTCTTAATGCTGTACCATCAGACAAAGGGAAAACAGTTTGAACACTACCCTTACCAAAAGTGCTTGAACCAATTATTAATGCACGCTTAAAATCTTGCATTGCACCAGAAACAATTTCAGAAGCAGAAGCCGATCCTTTATTTACGAGTATAACAATTGGAAGATCAAAAAAGACTCCTCCGCCTTCACTAAAATACTCTTTCTTAGTATCTTGATGTGCGCCTTTTGTAGTAAGAACTAACTTTCTTTCACTCATAAACATACTAATTATTTTTAATGCAGACTCTAAAAGACCTCCAGGATTATTTCTTAAATCTAAAATCAAAGCTTTCATATTTTGACTTTCACAGTTTAAAAGTACTTTTTGTATATCATCTGCACTTTGAGAATTAAATTCTATAAGTCTAACATAGACAACGTTTCCATCCAATACAGTAGACTCAACAGTTTCTATTTTTATCTTTTCTCTTACAAGTTCAAAATCTATTTCTTTAGTGTCTCTACCTCTGGATATAGTAAGTTTAACCTTTTTTCCTACTTTGCCCCTCATTATGTCAACAGCCTTGTCTGTTGACATACCAACAGCAGACTTACCATTTATTTTTATAATTCTATCTTCAGGCAAAATGCCAGCTCTATAAGCTGGCGTACCTGGCAAAGGCGAAACAACAGTTAAGTTTGCATTTTTTATCATAATTCTTAAACCTATACCACCATAAGAACCATCTGTTTCTGTTTGCATCTGTTTGTAGGCTTTTTCTTCCATATACTGTGAAAATGGATCTAAAAAACCAACCATACCTTTTATTGCGTTAACAACCAAACTTTTAGGTTTCATCCCTAAAACATAGTTTGCGTTTATAATTTCCATAATATCTACAAAAACACCCAATTTTTCATATGTCTCATCAGTTTGTGGAAAAACAGACACTTTACAAAAACTTATTAATATAAAAAAAAGAAACATTTTTTTTATTTTTTGCATTTATTTCATTTCCCACCTTATCTTAACCATAAGATAGGGTCTTCTGGTATATTATTTTTTCTTATCTCAAAATAGAGCACGTTATCCTTCCCTATACCAACACTAGCAAGAACTTCCCCTTTAGATATCTTCTGATTCTCCTTAACATAAATATTATCCAAAAGACCGTAAATAGAAAAAACAGAACCTTTATGATCTATTATAACAACTTTACCATAAGAACGAAAAAGACCAGTAAAAACAACTCGTCCAGAAGCAACACTTTTGACTTTATTAAAATCTACAGTCTTAATTTTTATCCCATTACTTATCACGTAAGTATCAAGGTGAGGATGTTTATTTTTACCAAAGCTCACAACAACTTCACCATTTACTGGCCAAGGTAAAGACTTTTTTCTTTTTTCTTGCAAACTATTCTCAACAGGAGAACCACTTTCTTGTTTAGTTGAAGAAATAATTTTATTTATCAAATCCTGCATACTCCTTGCGCTATCGTTTAAAGTTTTTATTTCTTGTTCTGCAGCTATAAGTTTACCTGATGTTGTATTTAAAAGTTCGTTTTTTTTCTCTATCATACTTCTATGTTTTTGAATTAAAGATTGCTCACGCTTTTGTAGATTTAAAAGCTTATCTTTTGCATTTTGCCACTTTTTCAAATCTAAAGAAGAGCTAACTAGTTCTTCTTTAGCCATTTTGTAATTTGCTTTTTTATTTTCTAAAAGTTTTTGTCTTATTTTATACTCAAGAGGGTTTCTTTCATACGGGAATATAAAGGTTATTCTATTAAAAAACTTCATTTCATCTTGCATACTTTTATCGCACTCTCTACTTTTTAAAGAAGCAATATTGTATAGTTTAAATGATTTTTTAAGATTTTTTTCCGCTACTGCTATATCTTTTAGGCATTGGTTAAGCTTTAACTCTGTAAGAACAATATTTTTATTTAATTCGTCAAGCTCCTTTTTAAAAGTTTTTTCTTGAATAATAAGTTTAAGTTTTTCTTGTTTTTTTGTTTGAATAGCTTTTTTTACTTTAGATAATTCTTCTGACTTTATCTCTAAGTCAGAATTTTTAGAAAATGATAAACTTGAATAAAACAACAAAAAAATTAATAAAAATACTTTTTTCATATTATCAATATCATTACAATTTATTATCAAATATCAATCCAAATACAGTTACAAAAGGTATCACAAATAAAATTAGCGGTTTGTTGACTGACAAATCATATTGAACAAATATGCTCAACATCCAAATTATAAAAAAACCTAAAGAAGTTGCCATAAAATAAAAACAAAATTTTCGAACAATTTTTTTTATAGCAGCCTCTTGTATAAAAATAGTAAAAATAATTTTAAAAACAACTAAAATTCCAACAACAATAAAAAAATAATAAAATGTTTTTTGACATAATATTAATAAATTTTTCAATTTTCTATATTGATTAAAAGAATACGCATCAAAAACTATCTCATCAACACCATCAATAGCTTCTATATTATTCCTTACTTCTAGTAAATAATTTTCATCAAAAATCTCTTTTGGCAAAGCAATAGCATAGCTACCAATAGATCCTACATCATCTAGAGTTGATATATCTTTTAAAAAGGGGTTTCTTTCTACAGCTTTTAAATACGATTGCGATGAATCAACTACCTCTTTAACAAACAAGGTCTTTTTCTTTGCTATTTCATCTGCAATTACGTTTATATCTTTAATATCATTTTTAAAAAATACAACAATATTTAGGTCATCATAAAGAGAAGAAACATATGATTCTACTTGATAATAATAATTTAAAATCAAAATAAAAAATGAGCTTAAAAATATTATACTTAAAAATTTTATAGTATCAGCTACTATCTTTCCCAACTTTTCACCTCTATTAAACTAACTTCTACTAAAAATTGTTTCTTTTAGTTTATTTACAACCAACTTATTATACATCTTTTCATATTTTAAAATAGACTTATCCCAAGAAAAATTACTGTTTAAAGCATTTAACATTAAAGTATTCCAGCTCTGCTTGTTTTTAAATATTTTGTCTGACTTTAAAATTGTTTGGGCAAAATTTTCACCATAAGTTATATCAAACACAAAACCATTTCCCTCTTTTGTGAAATGATTATAGTATTCTATAGTGTCTGAAAGTCCGCCTGTACGATTAACTACTGGAATAGTCCCATAAGCTAAAGCTATCATTTGACTAAGTCCACAAGGTTCAAACCTAGAAGGCATCAGATAACTATCACAACCTGCATAAATTTTATGCGCAAGTTTTTCATCATACTCAAAAAATACAGCAACCTTTTTTGGCATATTTAATGCAGCTTTCTTTAACTTACCCTTTATCCCACCATCACCTGAGCCTAAAATAACAAACTGCATATCACAATCTTTTAAACTGTACAATGCATCTATTATGATATCAAAACCTTTTTGATTATCTAGTCTTGAAGCACAACCAAACATATGCGTATTATCACTTACTTTTAAACCACATTTTTTTTGCAAATCCTTTTTACATAGTTTTTTGTTATTTAATTTATTTTTATCATAATTTGCTACTATATATTTATCTGTTAAAGGGTTCCAATAATCATAATCTATGCCATTTAAAATACCATAAATTTCATCATGTCTAGAATTTAACACATCCTCCATACCTCTTCCATTAAACTCTTTTATTTCTTTTGCATAAGTAGGACTTACAGTAGAAACAGCATCAGCCATAGCAATACCACACTTCATAAAATTTACACTATTATAATATTCTAACTTATCTGGAGTAAAATCTTCCCAAGAAAAACCAGCTTCTTCTATTGTAGAGGCACTAAATTGCCCTTGATAAGCAATATTATGTATTGTAAATACGCAAGAAGTGCTCCAAAAGAATCCATCGTTTTTTAAATTTGTTTTAAGATATGCTGGAATTAATCCTGTTTGCCAATCATTACAATGTATAATGTCTGGCCTAAACATTAAAGCTTTAACAGATTCTAAAACTGCTCTACAAAAAAATATATATCGTTCTTTGTTATCGCTATAATCTAAACCAGCATTACCATATACTCCAATACGATTAAAAAAATGCATATTCTCTATAAAATATACTTCTATTTTATCTTTTGTCTTGCAATATTTTATTCTAAAGCTCTCAGTACTTTTCCCTACCTGAACATTTAACCTAAATGGAAGTGTTTGTAAATTATATTTTTTACCATCTATACTTTTATATTTTGGCAAAATAATTTTCACTTTGTGTCCTAACTCTTTTAAATATTTAGGCAATGTTCCAACAACATCTGCCAAACCACCAATCTTTACAAAAGGAACGCACTCTGAAGCAACCATTAAAACATTCATTTTAAATATCTCTTAATAAAGTTCTCTTAAAAACTTTGCAGCATGTTCAGGTGCAACTGGGTTTACATATAAACCACTACCCCATTTAAAACCAATATCATTTACGATTTTAGGTTCTATACTAACATCCCAATGATAAAACGGAACATTAATTTCCTTTAAAAGACTTGTATAAAGCGTATAACTGTATGAACAATTATCCAAAACAGGGTCTTTTCTAAACTCAGACATTACTTCCTATTCTATTATAAATTATATTTTCCTCAAACCTATAATTTTAGCATAACATTTTGTGAAATTTTAATGTTTTCTTTTAGTATTTTTTTGTATATTTTTGTTTTTAGAAGTATGTGGATTATTTTCTAGTGTAAAGTCAAGAGAATTTTTATCTTTAAATAAATCTATATCATCATACTTTTCTTTTAACGCTTTTTTAGAAAGTATGTAATATTTTTTTGCTTGGATCATATTAGGGTCTATAACATATACTGCACTAAAATATTTTGCAGCTTCTTTATAGTTTTTCTCGTTATAATATCGCATTCCTTGCTCAAAAATTACTTTAGCTTGTACTGCAGTTATGTTAGACAATTGAGTTGTAATAAGATTTAAATATTTTATTGCTCCTGGATTTTTAGAATCAATAGATACAATTTCCTCAAATTTTTCTTTTGCAAAAACAAAGTTTTTCTCGTTATAAAATTCAACACCTTCTTGCCATAAAGATCTAATTTTTTTGGCGTTTGTTTTTGCATTTTCATCAACACTTATTTCTTTTAATATTTTATCTATCTTAGCAACTCCTTCTAATGCTTGCACATTAGCGCTATCTACACCTAAAACTTCTTTATAATAAATTCTTGCTTTAATTAAATTATTATTTTCATATTCTTTTTGCGCTTTGCATAAAAATTTATTTACAGAAACTTCTAAAATTTTTTCTTGTACGTCAAGCTCATAAATAATTTTGTGCAAATATTTTTTAGAAGGTTCATGAGTTGGATATACGGCAAGAATATTTTCAAACATTTGCCTTGCATTAATAAAATCTTTTTTGTTATAGGCATCTTTTGCATTAATAAAATTGACGCCTAAATAATACTTGTACGCTTTGTTAATATCTCTTATACCGCCGAACATAAAGCCCATATTTACGGTATGTTTTATCTCGGTACTATTAATTCCTGAAAAAGCATAACCTATGTTAAATAAATCAAAATTCAAAAAAATACCAGTTGTAACACCTTTTAAAAAACCATTATTATAATCCGTATATCCAATTTTAAATGTTGCAGGATATATTGGAGATATTTCGGCCCCACATGCATAACCTATATTGGAATCATTAAAAAACTTAATCATGTCTGCCACAAGTGCAAAATTAGAAATTCCTTTGAAATTGTATCTCAAAGCAAAATCAAAAGTTTCAAGACTTTCTATTAAATTTAAATTTTGACCTTTCAAATTAATTTTATTATTTCCTATATTTTTAACAGTCATTACAGCAAAAAAGTCATCATCTATCATATGAAGTTTATAATGTGCTCCAAAATCGCAAGAATATATAACTTTTGAAATGTCGTTAAAGTCTAATTTACAGCCTTTAATTGTTATTCCAATACCGCCAATATTGTCATAAACTGGATATGACTTAAAAATAGGCAATACATAGTTCAAATATATTATAGAGTTATCTTTCAGATAATTTTCCTGGTTAACGTAAATAGTTTTAGAAGGGGACCTATTATAAGAACCTGCTAAAGTAAAATTTCCAAAAGAAAATGGCACAGATATAGCATACGCTCCAGCATATATATTACTTAGCAAAGAAACAAAAGAAAAATCCATTCTTTTAGATGAAAAGTTAAAATTTGCTGAAGGAGAATTTATACAAGAAAATGAATTATTAGAAAAAGAAGCTATACTGTTTCCCATAGCGCAAGATTGTGCATCATAATTTTGAAAAATAAGTCTATCTGAAGAAATATTATTACTTGCCAAAATATCAATAGGAGTTAGAAATACACCTATTAACAACACAGTATATATTTTTTTCATTGTATTAGCCTCGACACTCTTTTTATAATATCTTGAGCATCTAAAGGTTTAAAAATACAATCATCTGCACCCTGCACAAACGCTTTATCTATATGGACTGTCACATCTGCTGTTATCATAATAACTGGAATACTTGAAAATCTACAATGAGCTTTTAACTTATTTAAGACATCAAAGCCATTATTTTCAGGGAAACTTACATCTAATAAAATTATATCTGGTTTTACCCCTTCTAATGTATCAAAAATATTTTTTGGATATAATAATTTTGTAACACCAAACCCTTTAGCAGAAAAAATCATATCTAGAGAGTCTAAAAATGTTGCATCATCGTCAACAACCAGTATTTTATTCTGAGTCATAAATTTACTCTCCTAAACTATTTGGAACCATTAAAATTACTTTTTCTTCTAGTCCGCCAGTTAAACTTATTGATAAATCCAAATATTTTACAATATTGAGATTGTTGTCAACTAAACTATACCTTGGATACTCTAACAACATCCTATATTCTCCAATGGGTAGATAAATCTTTATAGGATAATTTCCTGACAAAGCAATAAATTTATTATACCCATTCTTTTCTTCAATAAAAACAATAGCATTAATAAAATTAAAAGAATAATTTTTGTAAAAACTTTTAGCCTCTTCCAGCAATTGTCTTCTATAATGGTAATTGTCTACTTCTATAATAGTTTTTAGTTTATCCTTTTTTAAATGTCTTATGTTTAATATTATACCGGAAACTTCATTCAACTTTTCATTGTAAAGTTTCTTTTCATTTTTCTTAGCAAAGAAATAATATACAAAAAAAGCTAACACTATTATAAAAGCAACTATATATATATAAGTATTTTTTATTTTTTTTTCTTGTATCAGATTTTTTGGTATTTCTACAGTTAATTTCTTTGATGTTTTCTTTAAAATCCTATCTTCGTATAAATTTTTCTCTAAATCATCATCACTAAATGACAAAATACTCTTGCAAATATCTTTGGACAACTGAACAGGTTGGCCGTCATCATCTATAGTAAACACAATAACTGTAGTGTTATCTTTTCCACCTGCATGGTTTGCAGATGATATGAGTCCATTTACAGTAAAAGCTAAATTTGCACTATTTCTATTAACTATATCTTTAATTGAATTGTCGTCAATTTGACCATTTAAACCATCACTACACATAATATAAAAATCACCAGGCTTATAATCATATTGCTGGTAATCTACTTTTACACTTGAAGCTATACCTAACGCTCTTGTAATAATGCTTTGATTTTCTATAAATTTTATATCAGATTCTGCTATTTTTCCTACATCTAACAAATCATTTATTTTAGAATGATCTTTGGTAAGAAGTTTTATGTTTCCTTCTCTAATTCTATATAATCTACTATCTCCCACATGATAAACATTCAATACATTGTATTGTCTATCAATTTTACACATTACAAGTGTAGTGCCCATACCAGCGAGCTTTGGGTATTTAACAGTCAGATTGTATAATATCCTATTTGCAAGCATAACCGTTACAATAGGTATAGCTATAGCTATATCATTACCTATTTTCGAAAGATCAGTACCAATAATGTCTCTTACCTGTTCATCGCTTATAGTCTTGTATGACTTAAGAATAACTTCAACAGCTAATTGACTAGCAAACGCTCCAGCAACACCGCCACCCATACCATCACAAACCACATAAAAATCTTCACCTATGCCATAAAAATCTTGGTTTTCTGTTCTTAAAAGACCAATATCTGTTTTAGCATAGTAGGAAACTTTCATAGAAACTTAACCTTAGCCCTTTTAAACCTCTTTCTTATTAATATAAAAATTTTTAAAAAAGCAAAACAAACAAAAACTAAGATGGATGAATAAAATATCAAATAATACTTGAGTTTAGATTGAGGGGTCTCTTGACTTGTATGAGAAGCATTAGCTAAATGCATAGGCCATGGACAAAAATTTTTCAGACTCTTTGAATTTGTATTTACGATTTGTAAAGCATTGGTCGTATTTGCAAATATGATATTTAGTTTACCAGAACCAAAAGCATCAGCTATTAAAGGGGATGAAGTTATAGGAACATTACTGGCTTTTATCTCAGCAAGAATTTCAAGTTCTTGGCTTTTAATATTATTTTTAACAACTATTATCCTTCCATCTTCTGTACCAATAACAAATTCATCATATCCATCCTTGTCAAAATCATACTTGGATGGACTAGATATTATTCTCTTTGCATCAGGAATATCCAGTTTAGACAAAAGTTCTCCTGATGGATAATTTGTTTTTCCTTTTAAATTGTATACACTGCCATTAGCAGAAACAACAAATACATTACCATTAGAAATTAAAGGCGATGCAGTATATTCCAAGTCTAATGGCGGATTAGGTTCAACTAAAAAACTCCATAAAACATTTAAATTACTAACATCAATTGCAGTAACATATTGAGGATGACTTGTTTGCACTACGATGTCTGAAATGTTATTTTTTGTTATATCCCCAACAGCTGGAGCAGCTACAATAAAATGCTCTTTACCTGTTTTCTCTAGTAAATCCAACATTTTCTTTTCACGTGATTTACCATTTATAAAGTAAATTTTTCCTCTATTATTTGCAACAACAACTAAAGGTACACCATCCTTATTATTACACAAAACCGGCGTTGCATATAAAGGACCCTCAACATACTCTATAATCTTTTCATAATCTTTATCATGTCCTACATTATACAGAAAACTAACAGTACCATCTTGAGAACATACTACTACATCCATCTTACCATTACCAGTTAAATCAGCTACCAACGGTGTAAGCCCAGCAATTTCCCCACCTATTACTTCTTTTCTTATTAAATCTCCAGTTTGTCCATCATAAATATAAAGCATAGAAGCGGCCGACAATACAATTATATCTTTTACACCATCATTATTTACATCAGCAATCATTGGCGAGCCAATATCTAAATTAAGTACTTCTATAGGATTCCACAATTCCTTCCCTGTACTTAAATCCCAACCATATAAAAACCCAGAGTCAGTAATAGCTATAAGTGCATTATTACCATTATTTAAAATATCCCCAATTGCTGGAGTAGGGGTTATATGATAATCATCATCCAAAGACTTTAGAACTATGTCTTTCTTAAAAGTTGTATTTAGTTCTAATGTAAGTTTTTCATCATAGGATTTCATAACAGAAAGTTTTTGGTTTGAAACAAATGCAAAAAATAAAAATGCACAAGTAACTAAAATGGTAATGGCAAGTGATAAAGGTTTTATAATTCTTAACAAAAATATCTGTTGTTTTTGTGGAAAGGAGTAATCTTCATTACTAGAATTTACAAATCTAAAAATAGATCTTCCAATAGATATTTCGTCACCACTTTGTATAGCAAAACTTTCAAATTGCCCAATTTTCAAACCATTTACAGCAACTCCTCCAGTACTACCAGTATCTTCCACAAAAAATTTATCATCTTTAAATGAAATTACAGCATGCCCCTTAGAAACTGTATTGTCATTGTCTAATATTATGTCATTCTCTATTTCTTTTGGAGTAAAAAGTTCTCTACCAATAAACGTATCAGTGTTTTTTACAAAGTACTTTTTACCTTCAAATTTACCATAAATACCTAAAAGGTAATGCTTATCATCTGAGATAGAATTTTTTTGCCAATACTCTAATGTATAAGCACCTATACTAATAGTATCTCCATTAGAAAGAACCTCTTGTTCTACAATAATTTTGCCATTAATTTTAGTACCTGCTATTGTGTTTTGATCTTTAATATAGTATTTGTCATTTTTTAAAATTATAGTACAATGATTATCTGAAACCAATGAATCGTTTATAACAATATCATTTGTTTTTTTCTTCCCAATAAAAATTTTTTCTTTTCTTTTTAAAGCATATTCACTTAAAATTTCTTCTTTTTTCTTTAGCAGCAACAAGGGCATAAACTTTTTTCTCCTTGCAATAAGTCATTATTGTTAACTTAATATTTAAGAGGCTTCCCACAATTTAAACAAAATCTTACCTTTCTACCTTTTGGAATTACGTTAACATAACCACAATATGGACAAACTACTGTATGTTCACCATTTTTTGTAGTAGTAGTTGTTACAGCTGCTTTTTTATCTAATTGTTTATTATATCTACTCTTAGCAGCTTGTTTTACTCTGTCTTTTACAACATCAACATTTTCATTAATAGGCAAAGAACCTTTATTTGAAATTAAAGTTATCTCCTTGTTACCATTAGCAGTACCATTTGCCAGAAAAATAGTAAAATTTTGTGTTATAAATCCTTTAGCAACAATTTTTCCTTTTACAACTTTACTTTTTGCAAATTTATAGTCCCAATATCCTTCTTGATTAGTTTTACCTAACATTACACCGTTAACCCAAACAGCAGCACCATAAATAGGGACTCTTTTGCCATCGTTATTGATATATGAAATTTCTAGTTTTAAAGGAATTTTTGTAGGAGATAATTCAACACTTATAGAATTTATTTTTTCAATATCTACATCATCTTTAACAAAAGGGTCAAATCCCTCTGCAAAAAAAGTAAACTTATATATACCCACAGGTAAAGATAAAGAAAGAGGCTTATTAGCACTTATCTCTTTTACATCATGTGTGTCACTATCTAACTTATTTTCACTTGATTCTTCTGCTACTTTCTGAACCGCCTGATCTTGCGCATTTTTTGCATTTAAAGTTGAAGAACTATTTTGTAAATTGATATTATCAGTTGAAGTAACAACTTGATTTTCTACATTTAAAGTTTTATTTTTGTTTACATCTGTTTGTAAATTTATGGGTTGCTGAAAATTCTCATTATTTATTACATTTGTAGAAGATGTATAAGAGCTTTCTCCATGATCAACATTTTCAACATTTGCTACAACATTACTAGAAGCATTAGTTTCTTGATTAGATAAATTATTGTCTTCCAACACTTCACTTTCTTTTGTTTGGGTATCACTTTTCACGATATTGCTAGACTCCATATGAATATCGCCTTCTGACAATTTACGTTCTATCTGCAATCCTGCTTTAAAAAACACAGATGAATTTTTAGCTTTTACTCTAAACGTAACCAACTTACGCATATCAATAATTTGTTGTTCTTGAGTAGAAGAAGACACTTTTATTTCTTCTACAACTTCAGAATATTTACCATTTAGATCAAGAATTTTAATCTTGTAATCACCTTCTTTTAAGCTCACAATAACTGGCGTAATACCTCTAGGTTTTGGTTCGCCGTATATTTGTAAAGTCATATTTTTTGGATTCGTGTCAAAAGTAATCTTTTTATAAAAATGGCCACTTATACTAAACAACTGAGCATTTCCTTGACTCTCTAACAATATATCCCAAAACTCTTTATCTACTCCAGCAAAAATTTCTTCCTGACTGGATTTAGTTAAGTCTATGTTACATTGTCCTTCTTTAAATTCCTTTGCGTCAGAGCCAAGATCAGAAAAACCTGGTAATGAAAGCCTTACAGCATGCGCTCCACCTGCAGAAAGTTGTACTTTACACGGAGCATTCCCAACTTTATTACCATCCACATAAACATCTGCGTTGTTAGGGTATGAAGTAACATTTAAATCAACATCAAATACAAGTTCTATTTTTTCTTGCTCATTATGAGATTTGTTTTCTATGGTAATAACTCGTTGTATTGGACTAAAGCCTGGCTTGACAGCAGTAACAACGTAAGACCCTGGATGAATTTTTCTTAAAGCAATAGGCTTTCTTGAACTTGCGTTTTCAATAATTGTATCGCCCTCTTTTGTTTTTAGCGAAACAACTGCATCTTCTGGAATTGTAATGATTATAACATCTGAAGAATTAATCCTTGCATAAATATATTTACCTATAGGTGTAATTTGTAAAAAAATGTCACTAATCAAACAGACAAAAAGTAAAACTAAAATACCTATTAAGGTTTTTATTAAAATGTCTTTTAAATTTACTATTTTCTTCTTAAACCAATAATCAACTTCCTCAAAAATAGTTTTTCCTTTCGATTCAGCCTGTGGTTGCGGTTGTAAATACCTTTTTTGCCCATTTTTATTATTTTCACTATCAACTTGCTTAGTATCTGAAGTTCTAGTTTCTAAATTTGTTTGGCCTGCAACAAAATCTGTAGTACTAATCTTAATGACAGAGGAATCATTTCTTATCATATTCATATCAATCGTTTTAACAAAGTTTGAAAGAGTAACAGAATCATTAAACTCTTTTTCCATTATTTTTAAAATAAAAGATGAAAAATCTGAAATAATATCCTCTTCACTTATACCTTTTAAAACTCGTCTTAAATCCCTGTACATTTCAATAGCTCTTTCATAACGTACAGTTTTGTCTATTTGAAGAGCTTTCGAAAGAGCTTCTCCAATTTCAGTAGGTAAGTCTAACCCATCTAAAAGAGTTTCGTTAAACTCTCTATTTAACACACAAGATGTCACCTCAGAAATACTACCAGAAAAAAGCTGCTTACCTGTAAGCATTTCATACAAAACAACAGCTGTAGAGAATATATCAGACCTATGGTCTATATCTTTAGATCCTTTTATTTGTTCAGGAGACATGTAAGAATATTTGCCAGTTAAAATTGATTCCTTTAGATTAGTATTTAGATCGTCTGCAGTTCTTGCAATACCAAAATCACTTAACTTAATGTTACCTTCAAAAGAAAGTAATACATTCCCAGGAGAAATATCACAGTAAACTATACCATACGGTTTATTTGTAATAGGATCCATCGCAACACGATTTATATAATCTATTGCTCTAAGAATACTCATACAAATAATAATAGAAAATTCCCACGGTATTTTTATTTTGTATTCATTGCATCTTTTTATAAGACTTTCAAGATCTATACCATTGACATGGTCCATTAAAATATAAAAAGAGCCGTTATCACCTTTCCAAAAATGTTCTACCCTTACAATGTTTGCATGTACAATATTTTTGGCAATTAACGCCTCTTTGTAAAACATCTCAACAAACTTCAGTTCAGAAAACTGACTTAAAAGTTCTTTGCAAGCAGCATAGTTTTTAAAGCTAAAGTCATATACTTGCCATACAACACCAAAACCCCCAACCCCAATTTCTCTTACACTTACATATTGTCCATTAACAACAAATTTAATACCCAAGCTTTTTTGAGATTGATTATCAAGCATTAGCATTTACCTTTTGCTTAAATTTTTACTCAAGTAGTGACTATTGTATCAATAATGGAAATATCATTATTATTGTAATAATAAAAATAGTATTAATCAATTAGACCAAAAACAATAATTTTACTTAAGAACCAATAAAAGAAGTTTTTTTTGTATTAGAACTTAAAGTTTCTTTAACTGCTGTTTGGGTACTTGTTTCAACAACACCAAGCGACAATTCTGGGTCTGATATGTCATCTGTCTGACAAACATCTTCAGACACGTCTTCAATAAGAGGCAATTCACTTAAATGTGCCAACCCAAAATGTTTTAAAAAGTCTTGTGTAGTTCCATAAAGTAAAGGTTTGCCTAAAGCTTCTTTCCTACCAACTATTTTTACAAGTTTTCTTTCTAAGAGGGTATCTATGACACCAGAAGATTCAACACCTCTTATTTCATCAATCTCAGCTCTTGTTATAGGCTGTTTGTATGCAACCATGGCAAGTGTTTCTAAAGCAGATGGCGATAGCTTTAAAACAGGTTTTTCCTTTAACAGCTTTTTAATCCAACTAGAATATTCTGATTTTGTAGCAAATGTCCAACCACCTGCAATAAACTTAATACCATAAGGCTTATTTAGTTTTATACATTCATCCTGCAATTGATTTAAAATGTCATTTATATTAGAAATACCAGGGCAATCAGTTTTTAGTATATCTTTAAAATCTTTAAAAGTTAAAGGTCTTTCCGAAACAAAAAGTAATACTTCTATAATCTTTTTAACTTCAGATGTTTCCATCTTCTTCCCCTTGCACACCATCGATTTGAGAAACTTCATTTACAACATGCATATTATCATATTCTGAATCTTTAATTATAACGTTACTACTTTTTTGTGAAGTTATTTCCTCTACTAAACCTAAAACATTCTCCATTCCTTCTACATTAACAGTCTCTTCATTATAAAGCCTGTAAATTCGTATTTCTGCAAAGAGTTCAGATTGTTTAGCTATAACTTGCTTATTTTTTATTAACTCTAAAACTGCCATAAAACAGACTATCAACGCAGATTTCGAATTTTGATTTTTTAGTATTTCTGTAAAAGAAACATATTGTTTCCCTTCTAAAATATCAAAAATTTCCCTAATTTTTACTTCTATAGAAATTTCCTGATACATAATTTCTTTTATATTCTCAGGGACAGTAAGCAAAGCCTTGCGAAAACAATTTAATAAATCAAAAACCGTAACATCAAAAACAAAGTCTTGTTTGCTTATTATAGGCATTGGTCTATAATAAACTTGGGCATTTTCTAAAACTTTATAGGATAAAAGCTTTCCAATCTCTTTATATTTTTGATATTCCAACAACCTATTTTTAAGTTGATCTAACATATCTTCTTCATCTTGTTGCAAATCATTATTTGACGGCAACAAAGATTTAGCTTTTATCTGCATAAGTGTAGAAGCCATTACAAGAAACTCTCCGGCTATTTCAATGTTCAAATTTTGCATTAAATCTATATAAGCAAGATATTCAGAAGTAATATCTGCTATTTTTATTTCGTTAATCTCAAGTTCGTTCTTCTTTATAAGATGTAAAAGAAGATCTAATGGACCTTCAAACATGTCTATATGTATATCATAAACCATTTAAGTTCCTTAACTTTAAAACTTTAGCGCATGCCTTATTTCATTCATAGTTCCCTGAGCAACTTCACTTGCTTTTTGGTTTCCTTCATCAACTACTTTTTGCAAATAAGCTTTATCTGCAATTATTTCTTTTCTTTTTAGTCTAAAAGGTTTCATAAATGGTAAAACTATCTCCATTAACTGCTTTTTGCATAACATACACCCAATTGAACCTGTTTTACATTCTTGTTCTCTTTTCATATAATCTGCACTAAATACTTTATAAAAAGAAAATACAGCACAGCCCTCAGGGTGACCAATATCATCTTTTTTTACTTTTAATGGATCAGTAAACATATTTCTAATTTTTTCCTCTAAAATGTCATCTTCTTCACCAAGAAAAATTGAATTCCCATAGGATTTTGACATTTTCCTACCATCCAACCCTAAAAGCTTAGAGGCTTTTGTTAAACATTCTTTTGGCTCAATTAAAACGTCTCCATAGAAATTATTAAATCTTCTAGCTATCTCCCTAGCAAATTCCAAATGAGCAAGCTGATCTTCTCCTACAGGTACAAAATTTGCTTTATAAAGAAAGATATCTGCTGCCATTAACACAGGATACCCTAAAAAACCATAGTTATTAAGATCTTTATCTTTCATTTCTTTTATCTGTTCTTTATATGTCGGACATCTCTCTAGCCAACCTAAAGGCGCTATCATAGATAGAATTAAAAATAGTTGGCTATGTTGAACAACTTTAGATTGTTTAAAAACAACTGACTGTTTTGGATCTATTCCTACACTAATCCAATCTGCAACCATTTCAAAAACGTTTTCATCTATTTTAGATGTATTTTGGTAATCTGTAGTTAAAGCATGCCAATCAGAAGACATATAAAAACACTCAAAATCTTTTTGCATTTCTACCCAGTTTTTTAAAGCCCCAAAATAGTGACCTAAATGAAGCCTTCCTGTAGGCCGCATACCAGACAATACTCTTTTTTTGCCATTCATAAAATTATCTCGTCAATTTAAAAAACAATACCACTTAAATTTGTTACAAAAAAATTAATCATAGGGTACAAAAAACTCCAAACTAAACCTGAAGATAGTACCATAAATAAAATTATTAAACACATAAAAGGGTTTAAATTTAAATAATTTCTAGAAATATTTTTAGGCAAAAAATAAGCAGCAATTTTTGAACCGTCTAACGGAGGAATTGGTATTAAATTTATAACAGCAAGAATAAGGTTCACATTAAGCATTACATACAAGAAAGTTACTATTGACCCACCAAAACCGTTAGAAAAATTAGCAAAATGACTAATAAAACGTATTCCTAGACCTGAAAACACAGCAAGTAATATATTAGAGGCAGGCCCTGCAAAAGATACAGTAACCGCATCTAATTCTGGATTTTTTAAATTAGCATAATTTACAGGAACAGGTTTAGCCCAGCCAAAAAGTATAGGAGCTTTCATAAGTAAAAGCATAGAAGGAAGAACTATACTCCCAAAAAGTTCTAAATGAACAAGCGGATTAAGCGTTATACGTCCAAGATTTTTCGCAGTATCATCACCCCTCAAATAAGCTATATAACCATGCGAAACTTCATGAATTATAACTGAAAAAACAAAAACAACTATATATACAAAAACTTTCATTTTGATTCCCTATAATTAATTTACAACACTTGAAAGATTGACGTTTTATTTTATGTTTTTTTGAATATATTTGTCAATGAAAAATTATTGAAAAAACCGTTAAGTCTAAAACTTATACTATTTGCTTTTTTCTATGTAAAAAGATAAAATTCTTCTATTAGTTTTAATATAAAAAAGAGGAGTGTCATGGAAAGAAAGTATCAAGTTGTAGTTATCGGTGCTGGGCACGCTGGTTGTGAAGCAGCTTTAGCTTCTGCGAGAATGGGATTAAAAACAATTGTTATTACATTAAATGTTGACTCTATAGCAAGAATGCCTTGTAATCCTGCCATAGGAGGCATAGCTAAAGGACAAATGGTCAGAGAAATTGACGCCATGGGTGGAGAAATGGGTTGGATAACTGATCATGCCGGCCTTCAGTTTAAAATTTTAAATAGTTCTAGAGGACCAGCAGTTTGGTCTCCAAGGGCACAATGTGATAAAGAACTCTATTCTGTTTTAATGTCAAAATCCCTTCAAAATCAATCAAATTTGGACATATTGCAATCTGAAGCGACATCCCTAATAGTAAAAAATAGAAAAATTTGTGGAGTTAAAATTCTTACAGGCCAAACAATAGAAACAGAAGCTGTTATAGTTACAACCGGAACATTTTTAAAAGGTACAATACATCTTGGCAAAATGTATTTTGAAGGGGGAAGATTCAATGAAAGGTCTGCTTCTTATCTTTCTAAATCACTAGCTGAAGATGCTGGATTAAAACTTGCAAGATTCAAAACAACAACAACTCCAAGAATTAATACTTTATCAATAGACTATTCAAAAATGACAGAACAACTCGGAGATGAAAAACCAAAACCATTTTCACATTTCACAGAAGTAGAGTCTTGGAGAAAAAACTTAAAGCAACTTTCTTGCTGGCTTACATACACAAACCCAACAACACACAAAATTGTTGGAGATAATTTGGGACTTTCTTCAATTGATATAGGTAAAGTAAACAGCAAAAGTCCAAGATATTGCCCTGCTATAGAAGAAAAAATTGAACGCTACCCAGAAAAAACAAGCCACCACATTTTTGTAGAACCTGAAGGATATAATACAAATGAAGTATACTTAAACGGTTTATATACCGGCCTTCCTTTTGATTTACAACAGCAGATGATTAATTCTATAGCTGGTCTTGAAAACGCAAGAGTTATACGTTATGGGTACGCTATAGAGTACGATTATTCAAGCCCATTACAAATAACAAAATCTTTAGAAACAAAAACTTGTCAAAATCTTTTCTTAAGTGGGCAAATTAACGGAACTACAGGATATGAAGAAGCTGCGTCTCAAGGTTTTGTAGCTGGTGTAAACGCTGCTTTGAAAATTTTAGGCAAAGACCCTCTTATACTTAAAAGAAACGAATCTTATATAGGGATATTAATAGACGATATTACAACAAGAGGAATGGATGAACCTTACAGAATGTTTACCTCTAGAGCAGAGTATAGGCTATCTATAAGAAATGATAACGCTGATTTAAGACTTATAGATATAGGACATTCTATAGGACTTATCTCTGATAAAGCCTATAAAAAATTTGAACTTTATAGAAACACTTTAAAAGATATATATAACAACGATACCAATAATATTCCAGCAGACCAAGATTTATCGCCATGGTCATTAGAAAAAGCAAAAGAAGAAGTTTATATTTATAAAAAATATGAAGGTTATATTGAAATACAAGACAAAATGGTAAACAAAATGAAGAAAAATGAAGATAAAAAGATCCCTGCTGATTTTGATTATACCAAGATAGATTCTTTATCTGCAGAAACAAAGCAAAGATTTATGCAAGTACGTCCACAAACAATAGGACAAGCTTCAAGAGTACACGCTATTAAGCCCTCTGATATAGCTATAATAACAATACATCTGGAAAAACAAAAAAAGGAGCGCAACCAAAAGATCAGTGAAAAACACAATAGTTGATATATATTTTTTTACAGGCACAGGGAACACTTTTCTTGCTGCATCAAAAATTGCCAAAGATCTTGAAAGTTACAATTGCAAAGTAACCGTGTTTGATATGGCAAAAAGTGATGCTAAATCAATAAATTTATCCCATACAATAGGTATAGGTTTCCCTATTGCATTTTGGAACACGTATCCTATTGTTAAAGATTTTATAAACGCTTTACCTAACAATATAGTCGGTACTACTGAAGTTTTTGTATTTACTACTATGGGCGATTCATCTTTAAAAGCAGCATCTAATTTTGGACTTATTCTTAAAAGTAAAGGATATACATTATTAGGAGCCCTTGGTCTCTTAATGCCCAATAATTTTATAGCTGTACAAAAAGAAAACAAAAATATAAAAAAAAGAGAAAAAGCCTATAAACAAATAGAAATTTTTGCAAAAAATTTAATTAACACAGGCGCAAAACCTACAAAAACAAACCTGCTTTTCAAATTATGCTTTACTATCACAAGCTTTATAACTGATAGGTGGAAAAGTAACTTATTTCAAAAAATTGTTAAATTTAAAGTTAAAGAAAACAAATGTACTAGATGTGGACTTTGTGCTCAAATCTGCCCAACAAAAAACATTCTAATTAAAGAAAATTACCCTATATTTAAAGCTCAAAATTGTCAAATATGTATGAGGTGTATATCTTATTGTCCTCAACAAGCAATAAAATCTTTTTTAATAAGAAAAACGTACCGAGCTTTAACCTCCCAGGAGTTTAAAAAATGCTTTTTTTAGATATAAAAGGATTTACAGCAGGGCTCTTTTCCATGGCAATTTTTGTTCCACAAGTTTATAAAACTTGTAAAAACAAATCTGCTGAAGGTGTTTCTATTCAAACGTTTATATTATGTACAATAAGCAATATCTTATGGATAATTTATGGAATATCTTTAAAAGAACCTGCTATTTATGTAACAAATATTGTCATGCTTTCTCTTGCTTTGACACAAATTGTTCTAAAAATTAAATATGATATTAAAAAAAACTAAACTATTTAGATTAAGAAAATATTCATATGTGCGATGTTTCAATATTTAAACAATTTCAAGATTATGCTAAAGCAAATATAATCTCTTTTTTATCGGAAGAAATGACAAAAAAGCTTGAAATATACTTTAACGAACTTATAGAATGGGACAAAAAATTTAACCTTATATCTTATAAAACAGAAAAAGACATACTATATAGACATTTTTGTGACTGTCTTTATAGCGCAAAAGCATTAAACGACTTATCAAATTGTGACAATGTGAAAGTGGCAGATTTGGGTACTGGCTCAGGTATGCCAGGAGTACCTGTAAAAATTGTGTTGTCTAATATTCAAATTACATTAGTTGAATCCATAACAAAAAAATGTAAATTCCTTGAAAATGTAAACAACAAACTAAATTCTAATATAGAAATACTAAACACACGAGCAGAAGAATTAGGGCAAAATCCAAAACATAGAAATAAATACGATTTTGTTTTATCTAGAGCTGTAAGTAAATTTTCCCCCAATTTAGAAATTTCAATTCCTCTATTAAAAGTGGGCGGCTATTTTATAGTACACAAAACTAAAGATTCAACATTAAGTTTAGAAGAGGGTTTACCATCTATAGAAAATGCTCTTAAATATCTTAGAGCAAAACTAGAAAAAACTATACCTTACAATTTACCTAATCAAGAGCCAAATTACTGTATTTTAGTGTTTAAGAAGTATAAGGATACACCTACACAATTTCCTAGAAAAGTTGGAGTCCCAGAAAAGAAACCTTTGTAATCAAAACTTTTGCTAGTAACTGACTTGACCATTTATGGTTCCATAAAAAATAGGAGGGATAATATAAAGCACATAATTTATAGATAGGATCAAAGAGTGTAATATAGAAAGTTTATCCAATTTAGTATAATATACTTAATTCTATAGATATATCAACTTATTACTTCTCGACCTTTTGAGAGTTCATCACAAACACTAAAATATCTTTTTCTAAAATCTGCTAAGTCAGGCATTATTTATAATTTCAAACTTTATGGAGATGTTTATGGCAACAGAAAGGTTAGTAAAGTGGAGTAAAGAAGCACAGGAATTTTTTGAAAAAGCAGAAGATAAAAGTGTAGTATTAGATTTAGTTATCTCATATGCATGCGCAAGTCAAACAGGAGAAGGATTTGAAGAG
>JAITSL010000022.1 GCA_031287855.1 Candidatus Endomicrobiellum roisinitermitis | reverse complement strand
CTGTTAAATAACTTGTTTGGTTTACTTTTGCAATTTTTTCTGCTCTTTTTAAGTCTGAGTCAACAACAAAGTGTAGTTGAGAATTACGATGTTGCCCTAAAATTCTTGCATGGTGCTGCCCTAAAGAACCAACCCCGATAACAGCCGTTTTTACTATCATTTTTTATAACCTTGTACAACTTTTATTATTTTAAGTATTTCATTCTTTTTAATAGATGGATGGACCGGAATAGATACCACTTCTTGAGCTGCTTTTTCAGCTTCTTTACAAAGACCTTGTTTATAGCCCAATTGTTTATAGAACGGTTGATTGTACATAACCGTGTTATAATAAATGCCACTACCTACACCATTTTTTGAAAGATATTCAATAAACTTTTCTCTTTCTTTGTCACTAACTCTGATAGTATATTGATGAAACACATGCCTGGAATGTTTAGGAACAAAAGGTATCTGCAAAAAATCTAGCTCTTTAAAAGCTTGGCTATACATATTTGCATTTTTTATTCTCTTACCAATCCAACTTTCAAGCTGTTGTAGTTGTGCTATACCAATTGCTGCAGCAAGGTTTGTAAGTCTATAATTGTACCCTAAAACAACATGTGTAGAATGTCCTTCTCTTCCATGATTTATAATTTGTCTTCCATATTTATCATAGTCTTTATTATTTGTTAAAACAATTCCACCTTCACCAGTCATCATATTTTTTGTAGCATAAAAAGAGAATGCAGACACGTCTCCAAAAGATCCGGCTTTTTTATTTTTAAACTCTGCTCCATGCGCTTGACAAGCGTCTTCAATAAGTTTAAACCCGTACTTTTTTTTAAGTTTTAGTATTGCGTCCATATCACAAGTAAGTCCATATAAATGTACCACTAAAACTGCTTTTACATTTTTCTCTTTTTGTAAAGCTTGCTCAAGTTCTACTGGACTTATATTAAAAGTTTTTGGATCAATATCTACAAATATAGGTTCAGCGCCACACATTAAAATCGGATTTGCAGTAGCTATAAAAGAAAAAGAAGTAGTTATGACTTTATCTTTGGGTTTAATGCCACACAGTAAAAGAGCAGTGTGCAAAGACGTTGTTCCATTTGCATTTGCAATAGCATGTTTTGCACCACAATAACTAGCAAAAGATTGTTCAAACTGAGTAACATACTTGCCACTTGCTAAAATTTTTGAATCTAAAACTTCCTTTATTAGCTGCCTTTCTTTTTTGCCAATAATTGGACTTGCTATATTAATCATTTTATTTCCCTATGGTAACCATAGCTTTATATACCAAAAATAGTAATTTTTTCTTCTTTTGCTTTTGCTATAACTTCATTTTTGTCTAAAATCAAGGTAACACCTGCTTCAACTGCTATTGCTCTTACTTTGTTTTGCTTTAAAGTACCGACTGTTTGTAATCCAATAACAGGCACATCAAACCTAAAATCTTGATTTGGTTTTGCCACTTTAATAACTATAGAATTTTCTCCACCAAGTTTATATGCTCTTTTTATACACTCATCTGTACCTTCAACAGACTCAACAGCCAATACAGATTTGTCTTTAACAACAACAGTTTGCCCAATATCAAAACTAGCTATGCCTTTTGCTATCTTATATCCAAAATCAACATTTTTATTTTCATCTAAAGAAAGCTTTTTGCCAGCTATCAACCCACTAGGAGCCAACAAATGTTTTAAATAAGTATGAGAAGGCATTAAATACATGCCATCTTTTTCAAATTCGTTAGCAATAGTTTTTAAAATAGTGTCAGTTTTTTTATTTACCAAACTACCCATAACTTTTAAAGCACGAAAATCCATACTTATAGCAGAATAAATTTTAACATGTTTTACCTGTCCTGCCATTATAACGTTTTTTACATTTTCACTTTTCAACGCGTCTATAATTTTTTGGAACTTCCCTACAGAAAGCCAAAAAACTTTATCGCAAACGTTTTCTAACTCGACATCAGCTTCTTCTTTTAAAGCAATACAAATAACTCTATTGCCACTTCTTTTAATTTCTTCTGCCACTAAAAAGGGGAATCTGCTGTTACCGGCAATAAGACCTATATTTTCCATTTTGTGCTCTTATAATCTTTTAAGGCCTTGCAATGCCTCTTTTAGATTCTTTTATAAATTGAACAATATCTTTAACACACGCTGACTGCATTTGCTCAAGCTTTGATAAAGCATTGTCAAGTAAAAGTTTTGATTTAAAAAGTATACGGTAAGCTTCTTTAACAGTGTTTATTTCTTCTGAAGAAATTTTTCTTCTTTTCATACCAACAAGATTTAACCCATCAAGTTTTACTCTATCACCTGCGCATAAAGCGTAGGGGATTATGTCCATAGTAACAACTGCACCAATCCCTGCCATTGTATCTTTGCCAATCTTTGTAAACTGATGTATTCCAACAAGACCACTTATAAAAGCATTGTCGCCAATTTCAACATGGCCACCAGCTGCTGAACAGTTTGCCATTATAACATTGTCCCCTATACGACAATCATGAGCTATGTGAGATGAAGTCATAAAATAACAACTTTTACCTATAACAGTTTTTCCTGTTTTTTTTGTACCTCTATTTAAAGTTACAAATTCTCTAATTGTAGTACCAGATCCAATATAAACTTTTGAAGGTTCATCATTATAACTTAAATCTTGAGGGGCAGTACCTATAGAAACTGAATTATAAATTTTACAATTATTGTCTACTTGTGCATGTTCTATAAAAACATTAGAACCTATTATCACGTTTGAACCTATAACAACATTCTTACCTATGACAGTATATGCTCCTATAGAAGCGTTATCGCCAATAATCGCAGAGTCGTCTATTACAACCGTTTTATGAATCATTTTTTTATAACTCCAAAATTCAGAAATAGGTCTTGAAACATAATAAGCAATTCCTAAAGCCCATTTTAATTTACTTGCAGTTGTATATAAATATTCTGATGATAGATCAACACTTACACTAACTTTATCATTTGCGCTTTTAAGTTTATTATAAAATATAACATTTATTATTTTGGCCTTGTAATACCTCTTTGAGAATTTTTTATAAAATCTGTTATATCTTTAACATATGGGGAAGCTGATTCCTCTAGTTTTGCAACAGCATCATCTAAACTTAGCTTAGACATAAAAAGAATTCTATATGCAGATTTTATATCCTCTATTTCTGAAAGCTTAACTTTTTTCCTTTTTAAACCTATAATGTTTAGGCCAGCTACAACAGCTCTGTCTCCTTGAGCAGTTACGTAAGGTATAACATCCATGTTAATCATAGCGCCTGCCCCAATCATTACAGATTTTCCTATTTTACAAAACTGATGTACACCAATCCCTGAACTAAGAATTGCTCCCTCGTCAATTTCTACATGTCCAGCAATACCTGTTGAATAGCCAACAATTACATTGTCCTTAATAATGCAGTCATGAGCTATATGAGCACAAGCCATAAGCAAACAATTTTTGCCTACAACAGTTTGTCCTGCTGCTGCAGTTCCTCTATTTAACGTAACACTCTCTCTTACAGTTGTACCATCACCAACTATAACATTGGTGTGTTCCCCTTGGTATTTTAAATCTTGAGGGCGTTTCCCTATAGAAGAAAAGTTAAAAATCTCACAATTTTTGCCTATTTGTGCATATTCTATAACGCACTGCCCGTGAATTTTAGTTCCAGCTTTTATAACAGTTTCCGGACCTATTACTGTATAAGGCCCTATTTCTACATTATCTTCTATAACAGCATCCTCACTTACTACAGCTGTCTGATGTATCATAATCACCTCTTAAACTACTGTCTATCCACAATAATAAACATAAACTCCGCTTCCGTTGCAAGCTTACCGTCTACATAAGCTTCACCTTTCATTTTTCCGCGCTTACCACCATCCTTTAGTATTTCAACACGAAGCTCAAGAAAATCCCCAGGCTTTACAGGTACACGAAACTTAGCCTTATCTATACTCATAAAGTAAGCCAACTTACCCCGCATCTGTGACCTAGAAAGAAACATAACACAAGATGTTTGCGCCATAGCTTCTATAATTAAAACCCCTGGCATTATAGGAGAACCTGGGAAATGCCCTTGAAAAAAATTTTCGTTCCCACTTACACATTTATAGCCTACAGCTTTTGTATTATTAGCAGTATCTATTTTAACTTTATCTATCATCAAAAACGGATACCTATGAGGAATATATTTTAAAACTTCCTCATGACTTAAAATTTTTTCAGTTGGAGATAAGTCTACATCTGCACTCACTTTTCCCTCAGAAATTTTATTTTTTTCAATGATTGCTTTACTTACAAATTCTTTAACAAAATTTATATTGCTTTGATGGCCAGGTTTTTGTGCAACTATTTTTGCTTTAATAGGTTTACCTGCTAAATAAAGATCTCCTATCAAATCTAAAATTTTATGTCGCACAAATTCATCACTATAACGGAGAGGCTCTTTATTATGTATGCCACCTAAACCTATAACTATGGCATTTTCCATTGACCCGCCAAGCGCAAGACCATTTTTTTGTAAAGCTTCTATTTCATAATCAAAGCAAAAAGTTTTAGCACTTGCAAAATCACTTAGATAGTTATCTTTATTTAAGTCTGTTAAAGTTAAACTCTGGTGTTGTAAGAAAGGATGATCAAACCCTATAGTGCACTCTATTTCTAAATGATCGCTGGGATAGGCAAAAATTTTAGTGTTCTCAGATTCAAAATAAACTGGCTCTTTAATTGTATAAAATTCCTTTTGTGCACCTAACTCTTGTACACCTGCATTTAAAAGAGTTTCTGTAAAAATTTTCGAACTTCCATCTAAAATTGGAGGTTCATTATTGTTTATTTCTATAATTAAATTGTCAATATTTAAAGCCGCACAAGCAGACATTATATGCTCTATTGTGTGCACCCTTACACCATCTTTTTCTATTACTGTTCCCCTTACAGCAATCCCTGTGGATGTATTTTTATAATTTGCTTCTATTTCAGGTTTATTAGGTAAGTCAACTCTTATAAATCTTATACCATAATTAGCATGTACAGCTGGCTTAAACACTACAACACTTTTGTTTCCTGTATGAAGACCTACCCCTTCAAGCAAAATCTCTTTTAAAATAGTCGTTTGTCTTATCATAATAAAGCTACTTATCCCATAAATTTTTTTTTATTTTTCTTAAATCCTTATAAATTTCAGGCAATTTTCTAATTAAAGCTTTTATTTTTATACTTTGGTTTAAAGGTGCCATTGGATTTCCACCTACTTGTTGACCATCTTCGATATTTCCAGTAATACCAGCTTGACTTGCTATAGTAACATTATTACCTATTTTTAAATGTCCAGCAAGGCCAGTTTGTCCTGCAATAGTCACATTATTCCCTATATGTGTTGAGCCAGCTATTCCTACCTGTGCAACAATAATACAATTTTCACCTATTTCAACATTATGTGCTATCTGTGCAAGGTTATCTATTTTTGTACCATTACCTATTTTAGTTGAGTCAAAAGTAGCCCTATCTATAGTGGTATTTGCCCCTATTTCAACATCATCTCCTATTTTCACATAACCTATCTGAGGAATTTTATGTATTTTCCCAGAAATATCTGCAAAACCAAAACCATCTCCTCCAATAACAGCCCCAGGCTGTATTATAACTCTATTGCCAATAACTGCACCTTCTCTTATAACTACATTTGGATACACAAGACAATCGTCCCCAATTACAACATTTTTACCTATATAAACATTCGGAAAAATTTTCGCATTATTGCCAATTTTTACGCCACTTTCAACAACAACATTTTGACCAATATAAGCAAATGAACCTAAAACAGCATCACTAGATATAAAAGCACTACTATGTACTTTCTTTTCTATTTCTTCCAATCTTTCCTTTTCTATTAAGCCAAGCACTATACTATAAGAATATTGAGGATTTTCTACTTTTATAATATTTTTATCTTTAAATTTTAAAACATCTGTATCAAATGTTACAAAAATGACACCAGCCTTACTTGTTAAAGCATCTTGCAGATATTTTAAGTTTCCTAAAAAAGAAATTTCATTTTCTTTTGCATTAGAGAGACTATTAACACCTGTTACAATGATATCGTTACTACCAATAAATTCTCCAGAAACAATCTTTGCAAGCTCATAAGCAGTTAACCGCATTTATTTTTCCTTTATCATTTTTATAACTTCATCTGTAACATTTTTATATTTGCCAAAAAAAACACTTTTTTTATCTAAAATTGTATCAACATAATATTTTTTTGCAAACTCTTTTAACAAAGCATCTATATCTTTTAAAACTTCTACAGTATAACGTTGCTCAAGTAAAGATATATCTTTTTTTGAACTCTCAGACAAATCTGAAATTTTTATACTTTGTTCTTTTAAAGCTATTAAAAGATTATCTAACTCTTTTGAAAGTTGAGTGGTAAGCACTTCATTATTGTCTAATTTCGCTTTTGATATTTCCGACTTTAAAGTTTTAGCTCTAAATTTTAATTTATCAAACTCTTTTATTAAATCTTCTATAATTATTTTTCTTTTATAGGCAAAATCTTTAATTTCATTTTTATATTTTATAGTTTTTGGATAAGCATTAAATATCTCATCCATATCAACACAAAAAACGTTATTAAAAAGTTCAACATTTAAAGGATCATCTACACAAAATGCCTTTAAAGATATAAAAGCCAAACAGAAAATTAATAAAAAAATTTTTTTAAAAAGCATTTCCCATAGTAAAATGAAACTGTTGTAAAGGTTCACCTTCTTTATGATTTAAGCCGTATCCCCAATCAAGTCTTATAGGCAAAGCTGGCGTTGCTAATCTTATACCAAACCCAACTCCAGAACGTAAATTTTTTTCACCTATCCCAAAATCTAAATTTATAGTATTAAAATCTGCCCAAGAACCACCTATATCATAAAAAAAAGCACCTACAAGTATTGATCTGCCCTTTTCTGCAACTATAGGGAATTTATACTCTATATTTAAAACACCTTTTACTTTTCCACCATTAGCAGGCCCTATTTCTACTCTAGGCTTATAGCCTCTAACTTCTGGTCCACCTACATAAAACTTTTCATAAATAGGCACCAAGCTCTGATCTCCATAAGCTGTAATTGCACCAAGTTCAACATTAGTACTTAATACAAATTTCCAAAAAGTTTGGAAATACCAAGTAGACCTTGCAATACCTCTTAAAAAATTTATATCTCCTCCAAGCTTATTACTTGCTATTTGAAAATTAAGAAGTTGCCTATTGCCTTTGGTAGGGTCAAAAACATAATCCCTAGAGTCATAAACAATCTGTGTAAATACACTGGATGTTTTACCTTTTGAAAGATCAGCAGCTTGCTCTATTTGTCTTTTTACATCATCTTTTATATCTTTAAGTTTTATATCTTCAAAAGTATACCCAAACATCAATGCTACATAATCACTTAACCGCGGACCAAGCTTTGTAGAAAAACCTATTCTTGCCTCTTCATAAGCATCTGTAGTACTTGCATAATCTTTTTTTCTGTTTGTATCAAAAAGGCTTAAAGTTAAACTCATATTTTGATTTAGAACCCTTGGGTCAGTCCAGTCTAGCTCGTAATTGCGCCTACGAGCCCCAAACTCGCACAACAAATTTACTCTTTGAGCTAATCCGAACAAATTCAAATGTTGCAATTGCAAAGAACCTATAATTTGATCAACTGAAGAATACCCAATACCTGCAGTAATCATACCAGGCTTACCTTCAGTAATGGCAAGAGACAAGTCTAAGACGTCCTGAACACCCGTTGGCATAGGTTGTGTTTCAACACTTTCAATAAAACCTAAATTATAAATTTTTTCTACGCTTCTACGCGCTTTCTGGAAAGAAAATACATCTCCTGGAGATAAAAGAAGTTCTCTTCTTATTACTTTATCCTTTGTAGATACAAGCCCATCAATATAAATATTTCCTACATATACAATTGTGTTTTCTTGAATTGAAAAGTTTATATCCACCACACCAGAAACTTCACTTGACTTGTTAAATTCTGGATCAATTTTTGCATTTAAATAACCTTTATCAGAATATAAAGAATATATATTTCTAACTATTTCGATAATCTTGTCTTGATTATAAACTTGTTTCTTTTTCAATTTAATCACTTTTTTAATATCTTTATCATCAATAGCAAAAGTTCCGCTATAACTTACCTCACCAATTTCGTACTTATTACCTTCACTTATACTAACTTTTAAAAACATTTCTGTTCTGTTTTCATTATAATTAATAGAAGAAGACAACACTTGATAGTCCATAAAACCATTATCTTTATAAAAAGTTTGTACTGTCATCAAATCTGCTTGAAAAATACCTTCTTTAAATATTTTTTTCGGTCTTGTCTTCATAAGTTTAAGAATTTTTTTAGTATTAAATAAAAACACCCCATCAACATCAACCCCACCTATAACAACCTTATTATTTTCTGTTATAATAAAAGTTATAGTGATCTTATTTGTATCTGCATCTACAGTTGGGTAAGCTTCTAGTTGGCAGTCTGTGTAGCCTTTATCACTATACAACTCCAATATTTTATTTTTAGTTTCTTCCAATTTTGAAAGATCATAATATTCTTTTTCTTTTAATACACTTGTACTTTTTAGCTTGCCTGTTGAAAAGGCGGAATTTCCCTTAAACATCACGCGATTTATATAGGGTTTTTCTGTAACTGTAAAAGTTAAAATTCCTTTTTGGTCATCAAAACTTACTTCAACATTTTCAAAATAGTCAAGAGCAGATATAGAGCGAACATTTTCTCTAGCAACATCTGCAGAATAGGCTTCACCTTTTTTAACATTAATAGCCGATAAAACTGTTCTCAATTTAACACTGTGAAGTCCTTCAACTAAAACAAAAGATATTGTATCTGTAGCATACACAAAAGAAGCGAAAGATAGCATAAGAAATACAAAAATAACACGAATTTTCATCAAAAACTCCAAAAAACTATAATAATTTTACTATTTTATCAAAAATACATGTCTTTCTCAAGGTATAAAAAAATCAAAAACCTACAAACATACCTAAATTATAAGTAGGCCTATCTTCATAAATAAAAACATCTACAGCAAAACTGAAAATGCCTAAACTAGCATTTAACCCCGCCCCATAACCAAAACCATATACATCTGAAAATATACCACAATATTTAGACGAATACGCCTTAAGGTGAGTAATATCATAATTTAAACCTATGTAAGGTTTGATAAATGGAACTTTAGAAAATTGTAAAAGAATAGAATTTTTTAAGTTCCAAGCTTTAAATTCGTTGCCATAAGCGTTAGTAGACGCATCATTATAAACAGACTGTAAAGAAATAGCAGGAACTATAATAGTTTTTGGTTTAAACAGTTCATAAAGTAAGCCTGCTCCAATAACAGTTGTATCATCAAATCTTGAGAATCTTAAAATAGCATTAAAATCATAAGGCAACCCTACACAAAAGTGGAGCATAGGGAAAAACAGCCCTTTTGGGGCTGTATCTTTAACAATTATGTTATCTTTAGAAATAGTCCTATAAGAAACTTTTAAACTACCGTATACTCCAAGAAGTCCAAGTGCTGCACCTATACCACAACAAGACCCTCCAGAAATTGTTTGTCCAAAATCTTTTGTAAAAACATCAAGACTTTTCTGAACTTCTTCTTGAGGTAAAGTATCTAAAACAGAACTAAAAGATGTATATGGGTTTGCTATACATTGAGAAACTAACAAAAAAAACATTACAAAAAATGTAAGAATTTTGTTCATTTTTTCTAATCTCCTATTTCTTTTTTCCATATAATTCTTATACCTTCTAATGTTAAGTTGGGAAGTATAACCTCTATTTCATCTATTTCATTTAGCATCAAACTAGCAAGTCCACCTGTTGCAATTATATGATTAACTTTCATTTCTTTTTTTGTTCGTTTTATAATCTCTTTAACAAGGCCTACATATCCAAAATAAAGGCCTGCTTGTATACATTCAACCGTTGTTGTACCTATAGCTTTTAAAGGTTTTTTAAGTTCAACTTGCGGTAATTGAGCTGTTTTTAAACTTAGAGACTGCGCAGAAATTAACGGGCCTGGGGCAATTGCACCACCTAAATATCTTCCCTTAGAGTCTATACAATCAAAAGTTGTTGCTGTACCAAAATCAATAATAACACAACCTCCACCATACATAACATAAGCAGCAACAGCATCTGCAATTCTATCTGCACCAAGTTCTTTCTTATCTAAAAAAGATATAAATTTTAAACCGCCAGAATTTTTATGATTTACAAAAAACACCTTTTTATTAAAATACTTTTTTGCCATTTCTTCAAAAACAACGTTTAAAGAAGGTACTACACTTGCAATGGCAATATGCTTTACATCTTTAGAATCAAAACCATTATAAAAAAACATATCCATAAGCATAGTTGCATATTCATCTGAAGTTTGTACTTTTACTGTAGACATTCTCCAAACTTTTAAAGGATTGTCTAAAATGTTTCTGCCATCCATTTTAAACAATCCTACCGTTATATTTGTATTGCCAATATCTAAAGCTAAAAACACTTTACCCTCTAAAAAAAATATTGCTGCCGTAACTATCAATAGCAACAACAAGTGGTATATTTTTTACCTCAAACCTGTAAACAGCTTCCGGACCTAAATCCTCAAAAGCAATCAAGTCCGCTTTTACTACAGATTTAGAAATAAGTGCACCAACTCCACCAGTAACTATAAAATATATTGCCTTATTTTCCTCTATTGATTTTTCAACATTTTTAGACCTATTTCCTTTACCTATTAAAACTTTCACACCTTCTTTAAGTAGCCTTGGAGTAAAAATATCCATTCTAGAAGATGTTGTAGGGCCACAAGCTCCAACAATGTTTCCTGGCTTTGTTGGCGTAGGGCCACAATAATAAACTGCAGAATTATTTAAATTAAAAGGAATTTTGTCTTTATTCCCAGAATCTAGTAAATCTATAATTCTTTTATGAGCAGCATCTCTTGCAGTATAAATTGTTCCACTAAATAGAACTCTTTGCCTAACTTTTAAGTTATTTAAATTAAAAATTAAATCATCTAAGGATACATTCATATTGTGATAGTCTGCCTTCTACAAGAATGACATTGAATACTTACAGCTACTGGAAGCGAAGCTATATGTGTAGGCTTTGTTTCAATAAAAACTGCAAGAGCCGTAGTTTTTCCATATACCCCCATAGGACCTATATTTAAATTATTCATGTCTCTTAAAAGTTCTGTTTCTTTATTATCATAAAATAAATTATTATTTTTACTACCTATTTCTCTAAGCAAAGTTCTCTTTGCCAAAAGTCCAACCGAAGAAAAATCTCCCCCTATACCAACACCAACAATCAAAGGAGGGCAAGCATTTCTAGCATAATTGTCTACAACATTTAAAACAAATTCTTTTACTCCATCCCATCCACAAAATGGCATAAGCATCTTTAAAGCACTTGCATTTTCGCTACCACCACCTTTTGGCAAAAAAGATATTTCTATTTTATCACCACTAACAATATCAATATAAATATTTGCAGGCGTATTATTTTGCGTATTTTTTCTATTTAAAGGATCACAAACAATGGACTTACGTAAATAATTATTTTTATACCCTAAACAAACACCCTTATTTATCGCATCATAAATAGTTCCATCTTCTATACACACATCTGCACCTAACTTTACAAAAAAGTTAGCTGTACCAGTGTCTTGGCATAATGGCAAACTTTCAGTTTTTGCAATATTTGCGTTTTCAATAATTTCTTCTAAAACATTTTTTGCTATGCCATGTTCGTGCAAAATGTTTTGTTTTAAAGAATATAAAACATCATCGGGCAATTGAAAATTAGTTTTAGCACATAAATCTTCTATTGTCTTTATTATAACTTCAGATTTTATATTTCGCACTTTTTATGTAACCTTTTTTCATCATTGTATCTGTTATTTGTCTGCTTCTTTTTATAATTTTTTCTGCATTTTCATAAATCTCATCATAACTTAATTTTCTGTACGCAATTTTTTCTTTTATAGCTTTTACACCAATTGCAGCCGCAACTTTAGGGAAAATTTCCCAATCGTCCATGGTTGGAAGAATTTTGTCCGGCTTTATTTTATTGTCAGGTACACAAGAAGCAAGTTCGCAAGCAGCAGCTATACACATTGTATCTGTAATTGTTGTAGCTTTTACATCTAAAACTCCTCTAAAAACTCCAGGAAATCCTAAAGAATTGTTTACTTGATTAGGGAAATCACTTCTACCTGTTGCAACTACAGCCGCACCTGCTTCTTTTGCTTGCCAAGGCCAAATTTCCGGAACTGGATTTGCGCAAGTAAACACTATTGGATTTTTAGCCATTAAGGATATATGCTCTTTTTTTATTACTTCAGGGCCTGGTCTAGACAAAGCAATAACAACGTCAGCATTTACTATTGCTTCCTTAATACCACCTCTAATATCTTTGCCATTTGTATCTATGGCAAGCGACCATTGCTCATAGCATGACTTTAAATCAAATCGTTCTCTATGTAATGTGCCCTTAACATCAACCATAACCACATTTTTAGGATTTACACCATATAAAATTAAAAGCCTAGCTATGCATGCATTAGCCGCTCCTGCGCCTATCATTGCTATTTTAACCTTATGCGCTTTTTTACTTACAACTTTTAAAGCATTTATAAAACCTGCTAAAGTAACAAGAGCAGTACCTTGTTGATCGTCATGCCAAATTGGTATAGAACATTCTTTTCTTAAAGTATCCAAAATAGAAAAACATTTAGGTTGTGCTATATCTTCCAAATTTATGCCACCAAAAGAAGGTTGCAAAATTTTAACTGTTTGTATTATTTCTTTTTCATCCTTTGTGCCAAGGCATATTGGATATGCATCTATTCCGCCAAGATATTTATAAAGAAGAGCTTTACCTTCCATAACAGGCATACTAGCTTGTGCACCAATATCACCAAGTCCTAAAACTCTAGACCCATCACTTATAATTGCAAGACTATTACCTTTATTTGTATATTTATAAACAAGGTCTTGCTTTTTATAAATATCAGTACAAACTGCAGCAACACCTGGACTATACCATATAGAAAAATCATTTAAATTTTTAACTTGACATTTCGGCACTACCTCTATTTTACCTTTATAAAAAGAATGAAGTTTTTTTGCCATTTCAGATGGTTTCTGAGCAACTTTTAAAAGTCTTTTTTCACTAGTTTTTCTCTTCTTTTTCATAACAAATTCCTAACTTAAACACAAAAATATGCGATAATTATACATCTTTATATACTGCTCGTCAAACAAAGGTAATTTTTGTATAATTAATTAAATAACAAAAGGGTTTTATACAAAAATATGTTAAAAGTTTCAGTTATAATTCCAATTTATAATGTTGAAAAGTATATCAAACAATGTTTAGAAAGTATTATATCACAAACTTTAAAAGATATTGAAATACTTTGCATTGATGATTGTGGAACAGACACTTCTATAAAGATCGTTGAAAATTTTGCAAAAAAAGATAATAGAATAAAAGTAATAAAACTAGCCAACAACAAACTCCCTGGTACTGCAAGAAATATTGGCATAGAAAATTCGACCGGACAATACATTTCTTTTATTGATCCTGATGACTACGTAGAACCTAATTTTTTAGAACTTGCTTATACTAAACTAGAAAACTTAAACTTAGACAGCGTATGGGTTAATGTTAAAATTTTCAATGACAATAAAAAATCTTTTACAAAAGATAACTACTTTTTAAAAACTAACCATGGCCCACTAAATATAACCCCTGAAAACATAAACAAATTTCCTATAAACTGTTGGAACAAAGTGTACCGCACAAGCACAATTAAAAAAAACAATATTAAATTCTCAGAAAATATTCTTTTGGAAGATTTAGAGTTTTATTATAAATTCTTTACTCAATCAAAAGAAACTTACTTTATCAACAAACATCTTTATATTTACAGATTAAGGCCAAACTCTATACTTTCTAGCAAAAAAAACAGAGAAGATATTTTTAAAGCTATCAAAAACATTTACAATTACTTAAACAAAAAAAACATGTTTGAAAATTACAAAGAACCATTTATCCAGTTAATTGTTCAAAGTATAGAACGTTCACATAATCTTAATGATATAATACCTTGTGTTGTAAGTTTATTACAACAAATTAATTTCCCTATACAATATAAATCTGACAAAAACGGCTTTTACAACTTTTTAAACTATGTGATCTATTTCAGCAAACTTACAAAAATAAGACAACTTCTAAATAACTATTATTTTGGACTAATTTTTATAATTTCAAAATTTTTACCTAAAAAAAATCAGAGAAAAAAGTACAGAGAAAAATTTAAGAAGTATATTTTTAAGGATTTACATGTTTTTACCAACAACCAAAAAAGAAATCCACGGTCTTAGATGGGATCAACCAGATGTAATTCTAGTGCCAGAAGACGCATATATTGACAGTCCATTTATAGGAGTTGCTATAATAGGAAGCTATCTTACTTCAAAATCTTATAGGTAAAAATTTGCCCTGAGCACGTACACTACTCCATCTACAAATGCAACTTTAATGTACTATATTCAAAAAAATCTTTTAGGAAATAAAATTTTTACGGTAAACAAAAACAGAAAAGGATAATTTGTAAATAGATTACCAAATAAATTTCATAGGATCTAAAGCTTTGTCACCTTTCTTTATTGTAAAGTGTAAATGAGGACCTGTAACTCTGCCAGTGGCTCCACTTTTAGCTATAAGTTGACCTTTCCTAACTTTTTGTCCAACTCTTACATATAGCTTAGAAAGGTGCCCATAGTGGGTTATATAACCATTTTTGTGATCTATAAAAACAGCAGTACCATAATGACTTACATTAGTACTTGCAACTATTACAACACCATCATCTGCAGCCCCCACCCAAGTACCAGACGGAACTGCAATATCTATACCACCATGAAAACTTACTTTCCCTGTTACAGGATGTAGTCGCTTACCAAAAACAGAAGAGTATCTACCACTTAATGGAGACTGGAACAAAGATCGTTGTTCGTATTTCTCCTGCATACTTTTATTCATCAAATCTATTGATGGATATTTACCTGGTATAAATATATATTCTCCTTGAACCAACTTAGAAACACCAAAGTTTTTTAACTGCAACTCGTCAACATCTATATCATAGCGTTGAGCTATCTTTTGCCAAGTATCATTATCCTGGATAGGATGTAAACACCCACCAGAAGAAGGTATTAAAATTTTTTGATTTACATTTATTTCATACGTTTTAAGTTGAGGATTTACGCCTATTAATGTATGTACTGAATATCCTTGTTTTTTTGCAAGTTTCCAAAGATTATCTTTAGGTCTTACTGTATAAACAAAAAAATTTGTATCCCTAACTCTAGCAGCAAGATATTTAACTCTTAAATTTACATCATTTAACAAATCGTGATGAGAATACGTAGGCAAACTTACAATTGGTACAGATGATAGTATAGCTGCTGCCTTTTTTACTATAATTATTTGAGTAATAACAACAGCAGAAAGAGTAAAAATTACAAATAAAACCCATCTAAAAATAATATCTTTAATTTTAATCATGTTTGTATTATAATAAAATTAAAATTTGCTTGTAAAATTATAATAATATTAATATCATATTCTCATGAAACTTTTTAATCTAGTTTCAACCTTATATTGGAAACTTCGCGATAAAAAATTTTTGTTTCTTGTTGCTATATTTTCTATTCTTTTAAACTGGGCTGGATATTCTTTTGTTTATGAAAACAGCTACAACTTTTTATATTTTGATATGGTCGGGACATTTGTAGCAACAATAGTACTAGGAAGTTTATGGGGAATAATAGTAAGTTTTGCTTCCACAATTCTACTTTCTGTGTCAACATCTCCTCACTTTATTTATCTTGCAGCCGTAAACATTGTTGGAGCAATATACTGGGGCATTTTGAGTGAGTGTGGAATTGTGTCTATATTTAAAAATAATAACTTAGAACAAAAATCTTCACTAAAATCTAATTTTAACAAAGCAGTATCTTTTTTATTATTTTATGGTATTGGTGCCGGCCTTTTGACAGCATTTTTTTCTTCTATACTAAGAAGCGTCCTTTCCCAAAGCATGTTATTTGATAAACCTTACTCTTTATTTTTTGCTAACATATTTGGCAACTTTTTTAATTTTTCAAGTTCTGGCGTTAGCACAATATTTATAAATTATATAGCAGACACGTTTATAGAAATTCCTGATAAAATTATAGATGTATTCTTTGGGCTAACAATATGCTTAACAATATTTAAATTTAATATTTATACATTAACAAACACTTATCAAAAACAAACATATAAAAGCGATCTATCTTGGCACAAAATAACTTTAACTCATTTTTCTTTAACAGAAATTTGTATTTTTTTTACATTAATTATTATCTATATTTTAAAAATAAAAACAAGTTCTCTTAAACTACTTATGGGTTTTATAAATAACTTATCATTATATTCTTTACAAGATTACATGTTTTTAGAAATTCTTACTTTTCCTATACTCATATTTATTGCTTTTACAACATTAAAAATTTTTTCAACAAATAATTATAAATACTTACAAATTATGCCAAAATATAATTTTGATACTGAAAACATAGATAGAGACAGCAAATATTTTTTTATTGACACTTTTTTTATATCAAGCATATTAATAATTATATATCTATTTATCCTTGCTGCTATAACAGGAACAACACCTGTAGCATATTACTATAGGGTTACTAATATAAAAGCTAAACCAGAACTGTTATTGTGGTTACTATTAACTGTATGGACTTTCATATTAATTGACAGAAGAAATAATAGAATTACAGAATCTGTTACATTAAATAACGAACTCATAAAAAAACAAACTGCTGAACAATTGTCTGCAGCATTTGATGAGCAAAAACAAAAACTACAAGTTTTGGAATTAAACTGGTCTGCTAACACATTAGAATTCTTAAAAAGTGCTAGGCATGACTTAATAAATGATTTAGAAAAATCAAAAACAAAACTTAACGAACTTTTATCTGAAGTTTACGATAATGTAGTAAAACCATACAGCGATTTAATTTTAAAAAACCAAAAAGAAATACACCAATATATTGAAGAGATAACTAGTGGCGCTCTAAAAACTTATTATTTACAAGACATAACAAAAGAAATAGAAAGCACTATATCAACATTACAAGCCAAAGCTCCATACATTGAAATAAAGTTTATTAAACTTAAAAAAAATGACATTTACTGCAAAATAAATAAATCTTTTTTTATAGCTTTTAATAATATTTTAGATAATTCAGTGTATGCCTTACAAAAACATATGCTTCATAACAATTTTAATGCAATTATAAACATAGAGTTAAAAATCAAAAACGATACATTTGTATCTGTGTCAATCTTAGATAATGGTGGAGGAATTTCAAAAAACAAAATTTCAAAAATATATAAATTCCCTATAGAAAGCTCTAAAGGTAACAGGTTCGGAGAAGGTACTATAATAGCAAACAATTTTATAAAAGTATTAGGTGGTTTTATTTATGCAAAAAATATTCAGTTTAGAAAAATGAACGGTTTAGAAACTGTAATTAATATTCCATACTTTACAAAAGACTTCTCTCTTGGAGAAAATGATGACTGAAATAAACAAAAAAATAATTGCTATAGCAGACGACAACTCTAGCCTACGCATGTCCATAGAAAGAACAACAAAAAAACATTTTCAAGATATAGAGGTATTACAATTTAACAACACAATAGAAATAAAAAAATTTCTTTTAAACAATCCTGACAAAATAGATCTTTTAATTTTAGATATCTATTTTGGATTTGGAGAAACAGGTATTGATATTTTACCACACATAAAAGAACTTTCTCCAAACCTGCCAATAATATTATTTTCTGCCATGGAAAAAAATTATGGGTCCCAAATTACAAATATAGCAGGAGAATATATAATAGATTTTATTTCTAAACCAGCAACAGAAACAGAACTTATTATAAAAATCAAAAAAGCTTTAAGTGCCAAAGACGACAAAACAAAAACGATTGAAAACTTACAAAAAGAAAATCATTTACTTACAGAAATGTTAAATCGTGACGATAAAGGTATTGGACAACTTTTTGAAGATGAAGTTCAAAACAAGTTAAAAAGCATGACAAAAGTATTTATGCAATACCCTTATCAACCAAAAAAAAATATTATAATTAACGGACAAGAAATAGATATAATAGCTTTTACAGCATCCCCGCTACCATTTGCAATAATGTTATTTGAAGCAAAATATTTCCCTAATGCAAAAATTACAGGAAACATTAACGATCTTACAAAAGTTGTTACAAATAATATAGAAAGAGTTTCTACTAAAAGAAGAAATTTTTTTGAACAGTCTGAAAATCAGTTTAAGCAGGTAAGTAAGCGTATAGAAAAAATTTTACATGACTTTAAATACACTAAAAAGGAAGAAAAGTTTAGACCTTTTATACAAAATTTTATAGTTTTTACCGATACAACAGACATATCTCAAATACAAACTAAAAATGCAAATAAATACACAAAAATATGTAAACTTAAAGACTTAACTCAAGATTTTTTAATAAAAACTGCTTTTTCTATGCCAAAACGAATTGTAGATGAAAACGTTAAAACAATAATATTACAAAACTTGTTCTAGTAACTCTAAGTGCAGCATTAGCCTAATGTTCTTGTCGGAGTTACCTTAAAGAGCGTTCTATGGCAATAAATATTTAATACTTCAAAAGGGGTCTGTCTGAAGCAAAATACATATAAGTCTTTCTTGTCTTTTCATTTTGCAAGTTTGCTAATTTGTTTAAAAGAGTCACAAAAACGCGTACATAAACTTGAGTACTCCATCAATACTATCCTTTGCACGTCCATTACAATATGATGCACAAAGATCTACATTAACATTCCCTATACAGGTAACAAACCCGGCTTCTATGACACCACACCCTCCTCCTATTTCTGGCGCTTCAACTCTTTTGCCCATTATACTTGTATTAAAGTCATTATGCAAATAATACTCAAACCCACCTCCCATAAACACGCTAGAACTTCTTTTATCTTTACTCTCTACTTCATGAATTATTCTACTCCCTATCTTTACTTTCTGCAGGTGTTCACTATCAAACTTAACTGATTGATTTTCTGGTAATGAAGTTTCTTTTCCTGCTAAATTTGTTAGGCAATATTTGCCATAGGAATCAACCTTAAGATACTCATTTATCTTATATAT
>JAITSL010000007.1 GCA_031287855.1 Candidatus Endomicrobiellum roisinitermitis | reverse complement strand
GGTGGAGCAGCTCGGTAGCTCGTCAGGCTCATAACCTGAAGGCCGCAGGTTCAAATCCTGCCCCCGCAATGATATAAAACGACAGTAGTTAAGTCGTTTTTTTATTTATTAAAGGTTTCTTATTTGTTATAATTATTAGCATGATAATAGATGATTTAAAAAATATTAATTTTTATTCTAAGACTAGTCCTATAATCAAAGAATCTTTAAGTTTTATAAAAACAAATCTTTCTACTTTTGATGAAAGGCGTTATAATATAAACGAGTATATGTTTGCAGTTGTAGAGACGTCTTTCCCAAAACCTGTTGTTGAACAAAAACTTGAGACTCATAAAAAATATATAGACGTTCAGTACATTATTGAAGGTTATGATATTATAGGTTGGAAAAATCTTTTAAATTGTAATCAAATTTATAAAAATTACCAATTGTCAAAAGACATTATTTTTTATAGTGATAAACCTGATTTTAATATTGTTTTAAATCAAGGAACTTTTGCAGTATTTTTCCCTCACGATGCACATGCTCCTTTATGTTCAAAATTACCAGTAAAAAAGTGTATAGTAAAAATTGCAATTGAAAAATTTGTCTTAAATTTGTGGGACAAAAAATGATAATTGGGTTAACGGGTTCTTATTGTTCTGGTAAAGATACGGTAGCTGAGTATATTTCGCAAAAGCACGGTTATATTCATTTTTCTTTGTCAGATATCATAAGAGAACTAATGCAAGAGGATGCTATAGAACCAACCAGAGAAAATTTAATAGTTTTTGGGACAAATTTAAGAGAAAAAAATGGAAATGAAATACTTGCAAGAAAAGTTTTAGATAAGATTGATTTGCATGGTAAATATTGTGTAACTTCTATAAGGCATCCAGATGAAGTTAATGAATTAAAAAAAAGAAAAGATTTTGTGCTTGTAAATGTAGATGCACCTGAAGATGTGCGTTTTAAAAGAATGCAAAAAAGACAAAGGCCTGGAGATCCTCAAACTTTAGAGAAGTTTATTGAGTTTGAAAACAAAGAATCTCAAAGTGAAGGTTCTGGTCAACAGATTGTAAAAACAGCAAAAATGGCAGATGTCACATTTATTAACGATTCAAATGATATATATACGCTTAAAGTTACAATAGATGAATTATTGAAAAATATTGAAGATGAAAGAAATTTATGATGTTTGCATTATAGGAGCAGGCCCCTCAGGCATGATGGCAGCAATTCAAGCAGGCCAAAAATGTCTAAATGTTATAGTTTTGGAAAAAAAGTCTCGTCCCGGTCTAAAACTTTCAATTACAGGTAAAGGTAGATGTAATATTACAAATAGTGCGTCAACTAAAGAATTTATTGATTTGTTTTATAACGGGAAATTTTTGTACTCATCTTTTCATGCATTTTCAAATATTGACGTTATTTCGTTTTTTGAAAGTTTAAACGTGCCTTGTAAACTTGAAAGAGGTGGCAGGTATTTTCCTGTAAGTGATAAAGCTTGCGATGTGGTTAATGCTTTAGTAAAAAGTGTAAAAAAGTTTGCAAAAATTGTTTCTTCCTTTAATGTAAAATCAGCTAAACAAGATGATAATGGAATATTTTGTATAAGTGGCAATTTTCATGTGTATGCAAGAAACTTAATAATTGCTTCAGGCGGGATGTCTTATCCTGCTACTGGTTCTAGTGGTGATGGCTATAGATTTGCTGAGTCCTTTGGACATTCTATAAAAAAGCCTATTGCTGCTCTTGTTCCAATAGTTCTAGAATCTAAATATTTAAATGAGCTAAAAGGGTTAAAGTTAAAAAATGTTGCAGTTTCTTTGGAGGTTTCAGATAAAGTTATTTTAAAAAAATTTGGTGAAATGGAATTTACAAGTTTTGGCGCTGATGGGCCTGTAATTTTGACTCTAAGTAGTTTAATATCTGCAAATATGGACAAAGGCAATAATATAAATTTGAAAATAAACTTAAAGCCAGCTGTTTCACAGGAATGTCTTAATGCGAGATTGCTTAAAGAAATTAATAAATTTGGACAATATCAAGTAAAAGATATGGTTAAAGAATTTTTGCCAATACAGTTTATAAAACCTTTTTTGAATTATTGTGGTATTAATATAACTAAAAAATGTTCACAATTAACTAAATTTGATAGAGAAAAAATATTAAATACTTTTTTTGGGATAAGTTTTAAAATTTTAAGTACAAAAGATATAAAAGATGCTATAGTGACAAGAGGTGGAATATTAACAAATGAAATCAATCAAAAGACTATGGAGTCTAAATTTGTAAATAGGCTATATTTTTGCGGTGAAGTTATAGATGTAGATGCTCCTACAGGAGGTTTTAATTTGCAGGCTGCATTTTCAACAGGATTTGTTGCTGGGACAAGTGTATATACGTCTTAAACGCAAGTGATATAATTTAGCTTGAAATTATGGTTGTTCAAATAGTTTGTTGTTATTTATTATATTATTAGTGAGTTGACGACTTAGTGATATTGACTGAGAGATTTAATTTTTATATATTCAAATCTCCTCTATTTTATTATGGTGCGGTACCCAAGCGGTAAGGGAGCAGTCTGCAAAACTGTTATTCGCCGGTTCAATTCCGGCCCGCACCTTTTTTAGTGATATGATCCCAAACAGTAAGAAAATTATTTGTAAAACTGCTGTTTATTGTCAATTGTGAATGGCACTCTTTATACTAAATCAAATATGTTGCCCGGTTAGCTCAGTTGGTTAGAGTACTTCCTTGACATGGAAGTGGTCAGAAGTTCGAGTCTTCTACCGGGCATGTTTGAAGGTAGAAGGTAGACAGGATAATGAAAAAAGCATTAAACTCTAATATAGCAAAACAGTCTAAGGCTCCTCTATTTGACATTTTGTTAGCTCATACTAAAAGAGATGTTACGTCTTTCCATTGCCCAGGTCACAAAAATGGAAGGAGTATAGATGAAAACTTAAAAAATTATGCTGGAGAAGAAGTTTTTAAGTTTGATGTTACCGTTTTTGACGAAGTGGACTCTTTACATGATCCTGTTGGTCCTATAAAAAAAGCTCAAGAACTTATGTCTGAAGCTTATGGAATAAAACATTCTCTGTTTCTAGTAAATGGAACTTCTGTTGGCAATATGGCGATGTTCCTTTCTGCTTGCGATTCTGGAGATTCGATAATAGTTTCAAGAAATTCTCATAAGTCTATAATGGCAGGCATTGTAATGTCTGGAGTGTGGCCTATTTGGATACAGCCTAAGATAGAGCAAAATTTGGATTTAATTTTTAGTGCAACTTATGACCAAATAAAAGAAGCTTTAGATAAATATCCTGAATCAAAAGCAGTTTTTGTTACAAGTCCGACATATAATGGTGTAGTTACAAATTTAAGAAAAATTGTAGATTTATGCCATAAAAGAGGTAAAATTGTTCTTGTAGATGAAGCTCATGGTGCGCATTTACACTTTAACGATAATTTGCCTGAGTCTGCTGTTGATGCTGGTGCGGATTTGTGTGTTCAGTCTACTCATAAGATTTTATCTGCTATATCCCAAGGATCTGTTCTTCACTTTAATTCTAAACTTATTGATATAAACAGAGTAAAAAAGATAGTTTCAATGCTACAAACTACAAGTCCAAACTATTTGATACTTGCAAGTCTTGACTTAGCAAGAAGACAAGTGTTTCTGCATGGGAAGGAAAGTTTTGACAAAGTTATAAAAGCTGCAAGGTGGGGGAGAATGTATATAAATAACAATATTCCTTCTATGAGATGTTTCACTCGCAAAGAAATGCAAGATTTAGGTTTTGACTTGGATGAAACAAAGCTTACAGTGAATGTAACTAAAACTGGGCTTTCAGGATATGAAATAGAAAAAATACTTGCTAAAGAGTATAATATTCAGCTTGATTATGCAGATCTGTTTAATTTGGTAGCTATTATGGGAGAAGGGTCAACTAAAGATGATGTAGAAGTTTTTGTAAGAGCTCTTGAAAGTATAGATAAAAATTATCACGGTAAACAAAAAAATTGGGTGCTAAAAATTCCATCTCTTGCTACTGAAATGGTTATGAGACCTAGGGAAGTGTTTCTTTCAAATAATACAAAGAAAGTTAGTTTAAAAAAAGCTGTTGGTCATGTTGCTGCGCAGACGCTTACACCGTATCCCCCGGGTATACCAGTAGTAATTCCTGGAGAGCGAATTACAAAAGAAATATGCGATTATCTTATAGATATGTCTTCGAAAGATATAAGAATTAGCGGACAAGAGACTGAAAAGTTAAAAATGGTTAAAGTTTTTACAAATTAAATGGAGAAAATTATGAACAAAAAAGATTTAGCAAATTTTAAAAAAATTTTAATACAAAAAAAAACAGAGTTTTTAAATAAGACAAATAATGTTCAAAGAGAACTTAAGAGTGACTTAAACATGAGCATTGGTGATGAAATAGACACTGCTACTCAAAATAGTGAAAAAGAAATGTTTTTTGAGCTTGCTGCAAATGATAGGATAACTTTAAATGCTATAAACGACGCTTTAGTAAAAATAGAAAAATGTAGTTATGGTCTTTGTGAGTGTTGTAATAGAGCTATACTTTTAGAAAGATTAAATGCAATACCCTGGACAAGGCATTGCATTAAGTGCCAAGAAGAATCTGAAAACCCTAAGAGGTAAAAATGGTATTGGACTTTTTAAGCAAGTTGGTTTCAAAAAATTTTGCCTTAAGGATAGAAAGTATATGTATTTTTGGTTTTTACTTACAGCTTTGTACTTTGCATTTATAATTTCTCCAGTAAATACTAAAAACACAATTTTTTAAAAACATTTTCGTTAGTTCTTTTAATTGCATCACTTATTTCGAGTTGCCTTAAAAAGTCAGTTCATGAAAAAATTGGTGCAAATATAATAAAGCTTGTAGTAATTTTTGTAGGTCTTATATTAGTGTTAAATCAGGTTGGAATAAAGTTAACTCCAATTTTAACAGCATTAGGTGTAGGTTCTTTAGCTGTTGCTTTGGCACTTCAAGACACTCTTGCGAATTTTTTTGCTGGTATCAATTATACTTGCAAGCAAACAAATTGCAAAGAATGATTATATTAAACTTGATTCTGGCCAAGAGGCTACAGTTTTAGAGGTTAATTGGAGAACAACTTTAATAAAAGAAATAGCTAACACTATAATTTCTGTACACAATAGTAAAATAGCGTCTTCTATTGTTACAAGTTTTCATTTTCAAAAAGCAGAAGTTACTGCTAGAGTAGATTGTGGAATTGCTTATGGAAGTGATTTAGGGCATATTGAAAAAATTGATGCAACCTTAGAAGTAATAAACACGTCTAAAAATGCCGTAGAAACGTATGTTCCTATAGTTGTGTTTACAAGTTTTAGAGATTTTGCTATAAATTTTTTTGCTTCTTTTAGAGTAAAAGATGTGTATTCCAAAGTGCCACTTCAAAGTGAAGTTTTAAAAAATATTTATAAAAAGTTTAAGGAAGAGAATATAGAAATTCCATTTCCTCAAAAAGTTGTAACAATTAATAAAGAATACCATAATTTTAAGGAGTTTGTAATGAAATTTGTTTTAAGTTCAAAAATATTTAAGGCTACTGTAACAGAAGCCAATTTAAACTATAAAGGAAGTATAACAATAGACAGAGAGCTTTGTGATAAAGCTGGTTTTTGGATAGGTGAGAAAGTTTTAGTGGTTTCTAATACTTCTGGGGCTAGACTTGAAACTTATGTAATACCGGGCAAGCCAGGTTCTGGTGTTATATGTTTAAATGGTGCGGCAGCTCACTTAATAAAAAAAGGTGAGGAACTAATAATTATGGGTTTTACTCTTTCAGATAAACCTATTGAGCCTAAAGTTGTTTTTGTAGATCAGAACAATAAAATTATAGAGAAAAGTAATATTTAAGTGAAGGTATAAGAATTTAAGTTTTATGTTTTTTATTTATCGGGGCGTGGCTCAGTTGGCTAGAGCACACGGTTCGGGACCGTGGGATCGCTGGTTCAAGTCCAGTCGCCCCGAAATTGAAGAGGACAAAAATGAATACGAAATTTAATTCACTGGATCTTTACTTTGATGCGCTAAGAACTATAAAACCTGTCTCTCCTGAAGCTATGAAAGAACTTTGGCGTTTGTCCAAAACAGACAAAAAAGCTTTTGATAAAATAGTAGAGCAAAATTATAAACTTGTTATACCTATAGCTAAAAGGTTTACAAAAAAAAGCATGGACATTATGGATCTTATAGAAGAAGGTAATATTGGACTTATGAAGGCTGTGGAAAAGTTTGATGTTTCAAGAGGAGTGGCTTTTTCTACATATGCAGTTTATTGGATAGAACAGTATGTAAGAAAAGCTGTAGAAAATCAACTAAGAACAATAAGAATTCCTTCACATGTTTTGAATCGCTGGAGAAAGGTAAAAGCGATGTTAAGAGAACAGTTAAACAGAGAAGTAACAGATAATGAAGTGGCAAAAAAATTGAAGTTAAATAAAAAGCAAGTTGATGATTTAAGAAAATTTTCATCTGTGCTTAATGGAACTTTTTCATTAGAAACGCCTATCTCTGAAGATTCTAATATACAGCTTAAGGATACAATTTCTGATGCTTTAGATAAATCGCCAGAATCTGTTACAGAAATTATAAGAACCCAAGATGACATTAGTATAGCTTTAAATGATTTACCTTATAGAGAAAGAGAAACTATTCGTATGAGGTTTGGAATTGGGGGGATAGAGGTGGTATCTTTAGATGGCATAGGGGAAATTTTTAATATTTCAAGAGAAGGTGTTAGACAGTTGGAACTTAGAGCTTTTAAAAAATTAAAAGATATTCTTGCAAAATATAATTTTGTTAGTCCAGAAGAGGCTGAAAATCTTAAGCTTGATAGTAGAAGTGGCAAAGATAGGCGTAAAAAAGAAACCATACTTTCTCCTCTTACTGATAAGAGGTTTAATGTAGAAAGAAGATCTCAGTGGATATAAAAGGGATGGGGAAAATAGTTTATTTTATAAACACATTAGGATTTTTTTGTAATTTTTATTGTAAATTTTAATATTTGTGATATAATATTGTTGTGCCCTGATAGCTCAATGGATAGAGCAGATCCGTCCTAAGGATAAGGTTGGAGGTTCAACTCCTCTTCAGGGCGTTTTACAGTTTAATTAAAATATTGCCTCTATTTCACTTTGCAGCTTAACATTTTGAGACTTGCCTTTTTTAGAAAACTCAAATTTAAGATAAAATTTTCAAAAAATTCACAAATTGTTGTTTTTTTTATGTAAATGATCAGGTTAAAATGGTATTATTGATATGCCATTGATAGGTGGCTATTAAAATTAGATTTGGGGGAAAGTTAATGTTTTCAACATCAATATCACCTGAAGTAGCAAAGAAATTTAAGTATTGGCAAATCCGTACTTTGATATCAACTTGGGCTGCTTATGCTGTATTTTTTGTTATGCGTAAAAGTATGTCTATGGCTATGCCTGGAATGCAGGCGGATTTAGGTATATCTAAAGTTCAGCTTGGCATATTTTTAACTTTGCACGGAATAGTATACGGAATATCAAGATTTGCAAATGGTTTTATTGTTCACAAATTTATGGCTCGTAATTTTATTGCTTGTGGCCTTATTATTTGTGCAGTGTCTAACTTTATCTTTGGTTTTAGTACTACAGTTTTTGTTATGGGTATAATATGGGTTCTTCATGGCTGGGCTCAAGGAATGGGTTGGCCTCCAAATGCTAGACTTTTGCCTCATTGGATTGTTCCTGAAGAGCTTGCAACAAAAATGTCCTGGTGGAACACATCACATTGTTTTGGAGCTGTAGCTATCCTACTACTTGGTGGGTATTTAGCTTCTTCTTTAGGGTGGAGGTATGTGTTTTTTGTTCCTTCCGTTATTGCAATTGTTACTGCGATACTGTTATGGTTTCTTATTTATGATACTCCGAGTTCTGTAGGGCTTCCTGAAATTGCAGTTGGTGAAAATTATAAAAGATCTCAAGATAAAAAAGAAGAGTCTGCTGAATATAGAAAATTTATAAAAAAGCAAGTGTTTAGAAATCCATACATTTGGACTATTGCTGTATCAAACTTGTTTGTTTATGTTTTAAGATTTGCAATACTAGATTGGGGGCCGACAGTATTGAAAGAATGGAAAGGTATGCTTCTAGCTCATGCAGGATGGATGATTGCAGCTTTTGAAATATCAGGTGCTATAGGTATTATTTTTTGTGGATGGGTTACGGATAAATATTTTAGTGGTAAAGGGCCTCGTGTTTGCGCAATTGCTATGACTCTTGCATCTTTTTTTATGTTTTTATTTTGGAACACAATTGGTGCGCCAGTATTAGTTTCTCTACTGTCTTTGATAGCGGCTGGTTTTTGTATTTATGGAACGCAGTCTTTAATACTTGTTGCCGTATCTAACATAGCTACAAAACGTGCTGCGGCAGTAGCAAATGGTTTTGTTGGTATTTGGGGGTATAGTGGTACTATTATAACCGGTGTTTTACTTGGTTTGCTTACAGATAAGTTTGGTTGGAGGACTTCTTTTGGTTTATTGATTTTCTTGGGACTGGTTGGTGCTATACTGCTCTCTTTTGTATGGAAAGCAAAAGCTACAGGTTATGATAATCTTGAAACTGAATAAACTTTGTAAAAAATACGCCAACATTAATTATGTTGGCGTATTTTTTTGTATAAATTTATACAAAAGTATAAAATGAAGTTAAGGAGTTTATATGGAAAACAAGCTGCCGGTCTTTGACAAAGTTACACCACCTTTACTTGAAGTTATACCGTATGAATTTGTCGGGAAAAATATCAATGTTTGTATAGAATCTGAAGAATTTACTTGTCTTTGCCCTTGGACTGGTCTTCCTGATTTTGCATATATAGCTATAAATTATGTTCCCAATGAGACTGTTATAGAGCTTAAGTCGTTAAAAATGTATTTTCAATCCTATAGAATGGTTGGAATGGTGCATGAGAGCGCAGTAAACAATATTTTATGCGACTTAATAAGTATATTAAAACCTAAAGAAATGTCTATAGATATGGAGTTTGGAACAAGAGGGGGGTTTACTACAACTGTTAGCGCAGAATATATAAAAAAATAATTTTATTTTTTTGGATTAGTTTCACTATTTAGATTGAGTTTAAGGAAAAATACATGTTAAAAGATTGCTATAAAATACATTTTGTTGGTATTGGTGGTTCTGGTATGTCTGGCATTGCTGAGGTTCTTATAAATTTGGGGCACATTGTTTCTGGTTCAGATTTAAAAAAGACAAATATTACAGATCATCTTGAAGAAATTGGAGCAAAAGTTTATATAGGTCATAATGGAGAAAATGTAACTAGTGTTGACGTTGTGGTGACATCTACTGCAATAGGTAGAGATAATCCGGAAGTTGATGCAGCATTAAAAAATAAAATTCCAATTATACCTCGTGTGGAAATGCTTGCAGAGCTTGCAAGGTTAAAACACGCAGTAACTATAGCTGGGACTCATGGAAAAACAACAACAACATCACTTGCGTCTCTTGTGCTATCTGAAGGTGGCTTAGACCCGACAATAGTTATAGGTGGAAGACTTAAAAACCTTAATACTAGTGCAAGGCTTGGTAAAGGGGCTTATATTGTTGTAGAAGCAGATGAATCTGACGGTTCTTTTTTAAAACTTTCTCCTGTGGTCACGGTGGTAACAAACATAGATAATGACCATTTAGATTATTATGGTAGTATGGACGCTCTTAAAGAAGCTTTTATTAATCATATTAATTCTATTCCTTTTTATGGTGCAGCAATTATATGTTCTGATGATAATACTATAAAGGAGATTATGTGTAAGATTAAAAGAAAGTACATAACTTACGGACTTAGGGGGTCTCCTGACATTAAGGCAACAAATATAAAAGTTTTAGAAACGTGTACAAGTTTTGATGTTTTTTATATGAATAAAAAACTTGGCAATGTGTATATAAAAATTCCCGGTGAGCACAATGTGCTAAATTATTTAGCTGCAATAGGTGTAGGTGTTCGGTTAGGTATTCCTTTTGCTTTAATTACTAAAGCTATAAGTAGTTTTGGTGGGATTGGAAGACGTTTAGAAATTAAAGGTGAAAAAAATGGCATTATGGTTATTGATGATTATGGCCATCATCCGACTGAAGTGGAAGCTACACTAAAAGCTATTAAACATTTTTGGCCAAAAAGGAGACTGATAGTGTTATTTCAACCTCATAGATACACAAGAACAAAAAATCTTTTTAAAGAGTTTGGTGAAAGTTTTAAGTATGCAGATATAGTTAAAGTTCTAGATATTTATTCTGCTGGAGAGAAAGCTATAGATGGTGTAAATGCAGAACTTGTTTTAAATAGTCTTTTAAAAAATAAGTCTATAGCTGACAAATTTATCGATATAAAAACATTATCAAAAAATCTTTCTTTTGGAGATATAGTACTTACTTTAGGTGCCGGAGATGTTTGGAAAAAGGGAGAAGAGTTATTAACGTTAATTTAATACAAGGATTATCTTTATTAGGATGTAAAATTTTAAAAAATGAACCTTTATGTAGACATTCATCTTTTAAAATAGGAGGTAATGCAGATTTTTTTGTTGAAATACCAAATGAAAAAGCTCTTCTTTATTGTTTAGAAAATATCCCTAGTTATAGGTATGTGATTTTAGGTGGAGGGACTAATATTTTATTTTCCGATAATGGATATAGAGGTATTATAATTACTTTAACAGGTGAGTTTAAAAATATTGAGGTCTGTAAAAAAGAAATATTAGCAGGTGCAGGAGCTTCTGTTCAACAAGTTTTGAATATTGCTTTAAAAAATAGTTTAGTAGGTTTAGAATGTATTGCTGGTGTCCCTGGTACTGTAGGTGCTGCAGTTTATGGGAATGCAGGGAATAAAAATATGTGGATAGGGTCTTTTGTAGAAAGTGTTGAGGTGTACAAAGATGCAAAGAAAAGATGTTTAAGTAAGGATCAAATACGTTTTAATTATAGAAAAAGTAGCTTGGCAAGTTGTGTTATTACTAGGGTTAAGTTTTTATTGAAAAAAGATACAAAAAATGATAGCTTAAGTGTGATTTGTACAAATATGCAGAACCGATTACTGACCCAACCTTTGGGTATGCCTAATGTAGGTAGTATATTCAAGAATCCTATTGGCCATACTGCTGGAAAACTTATAGAAGAAGCTAATTTAAAGGGGTTTCAAGTAGGCGGTGCAAAAGTTTCTGATAAACATGGAAATTTTATAGTAAATACTGGGCAAGCAACTTCAAAAGATGTTTTAACTTTAATAAATTTAATAAAAGAAACAATAAAGTTAAAATTTGATATAGCTCTTGAAACAGAGGTCAAGATAGTAAATGATAAATAATGACGAAATTATTAAAGAATTAAAAAATAAAAAAATAGGTGTTTTGTATGGTGGAATGTCTAGTGAAAGGGAAATATCTATTTTATCTGGTAAAGCAATTTTAAAAGCTTTGAAAAAGTTGAAATTAAATGTTTGTGGTATAGATATAAATAAAAATATTGAACAAAAAGTTAAAAAAGAAAAAATTGATATTGCTTACATTGCTTTGCATGGCCCAATTGGAGAAGATGGAACAATACAAGGCATGCTTGAAATATTGGGTGTGCCATATACTGGTTGTGGTGTTTTGGCTTCGTCTGTTTCAATGGACAAGAATATATCAAAAAATCTTTTTAATTGTATAAATATATTAACCCCTGACTGGATTGTGTTAAAGAAGTTTGAAAGTTTGCCAGCTATAAAACATTATCCTGTTGTTGTAAAGCCTGTGTCTTGTGGTTCTGCTTTAGGTGTTACAATAGTAAAGAATTTTAAAGAGTTTAGTAGAGCTGCAAAAAAGGCTTTTGAATATGACAATGAGATTATTATAGAAAAATTTATAAAAGGTAAAGAAATAACAGTTGGTGTTTTAGATGGAAAATCGTTACCGATTATAGAAATAGTTCCTAAAGGACAATTTTATGATTTTAAGTCAAAATATCAAAGAGGTGGGTCTAAACATATAATACCTGCTAATGTAAGCAAAAGAGCTTATGATACAGCTCAAAGTTATGCTGAACAAATTTACAAATTTTTTAGGTGTAGGGCCGTTTGTAGGGTTGACATGATTGTAGATAAAAGCGATAAAGTATGGGTGCTAGAAAATAATACTATTCCAGGTATGACAGAAACATCTCTACTCCCTGATGCAAGTTGTTTTGCAGGATATAATTTTGAAAGTTTAGTTTTAAAAATTATAGAGAGCGCTATAAGAAATGTCTAAAAAAAGACGATATGTTTATAAAGCGGTTTATACTGAGAGGAATGTTGGTAAATCTGGGAGAAAAAAAAAGAGATTTTTTAGAATTCTTTTATTTATAGTATCTTGTGTAGTGATTATATTTGCAATTTATATTGCTTGTAAAAAATTATTTGATATTGCATACAATTCTAATAAGATGATTATAAAAGATATAAAAATAGTAGGTACTAAAAACGTAACGAAAACAGAAATACGAGAACTTTTACCTTTTAATATTGGAGATAATCTTTTAAAAATTAATCTTTCTGAAGCAGAAAATGAAATAAAAAAATTAAAACCAGAATTGAAAAATATTGTTATGCGTAGATCTTGGCAAAAAGTACAAGTTAGACTTTACGAAAGAACGCCAGAAGCGTTTATAATCAATAATGATGAATTATTAGGTGTAGATTTTGATGATACCCCATTTCCATTACGTGGTTTTATGAGTGCAATGAAAGTGCCTAAGTTGCTTTATAGTACAGATAAAGAAAGAAAACAATTGTTGGATTTTATTAAAAGGTTTAAGAGTGTTGCAGGAGATTTCTTAAGTAATATTTTAGAGATTAAAATGAGTAGTATAGGGGAGGTTGTTTTTGTCATTAATTCAAGCACTGTAGTTTTCTGGGGAGATGAAATGCCAGAACAATTGTTTTGTAAGTTTGAAAAATTTCAGAAAATTTATGTTGATGCAATGTCTAGATATAAAAATATAGAGTATATTGATATGACTTTGTATTTGCTGGGGAGAGCAATTGTAAAACCACTTAATTAGAGGATAAAAATGTCAAAAAAATCTCTTGTAGCGGGTCTTGATATTGGGAGTAACAAGGTATGTTGCGTAGCTGGAATGCGTGACCAAGACACAAGGATAGTAAAAATATTAGGTGCTGTTTGTGTGCCTTGCGATGGTATAAAAGCGGGTGCAGTTATAAATATACAAGAAACGGCTTTGGCTATTGGCAAAGCTTTTGGAGAGGCAGAAAAAGTAGTGGGTGGACAAATAGGAAATGTAGTTACTGCTATGAGAGGAAGTTTTATTAAGTCCAAAGATTCTAAAGGTGTTGCAAATATAAGTTATTCAAATAGAGAAATTTCTCAAGAGACAGTTGATAATGCTTTAGAAAGTGCAAAGAAACAAATACGATTAGAGCCTGATCAAGAAATACTTCAAATAATACCCAGAGAATATATATTGAACCAACAAAGAGGTATACAAAATCCTATTGGTATGGAAGGTACATATATAGAAGTTGACGTTTGCGCTTTTATTGCTTCTAGTAGTAATATAGGAAATATTGCCAAATCTATGAACTCTATTGGTGTAAATTGTGATGATAGAGTTTATGGTTATTTGTCTGCAAGTGATATATTAGTTACAAAAGAAGAGAAAGAGTTAAGTTGTCTTGTTGTTGATTTTGGAGGTCTTACAACAGGACTTGTGCATTATTTAGATGGTATTATTAGACACACTGATGAGCTTTCTGACGGGTCAGATTATATTACAAGAGATATAGGGCATAAGTTGAGAGCAACTTATTCTGTTTCAAGAGATGTTAAAGAGAAATATGGTGCAGCATTTATGTATAGCGATTTTAAGAATGAAGAGTTTGAATATAAGTCTGCAGATGGTAGAAGTATAAGGAAATGTGATAGGTTAGAGCTTGTAAATGGCATAATTACTCCACGAATAGATAGAATTTTGTACGAGATTAAAGAAATTATAAATAGAAATAATTATGGAGATGAGTTTTTGTCAGGAGGCATAATTCTTACAGGTGGAGGTAGTAATCTTGCTGGACTTACTGAAGCTTTTGAAAAAGCTTTTAATTGCTCAGTCAGAACGGGCGTCCCAAACTCAGAAAAAGTTGTTGGTCCAAGCGAGATGTTAATGAATCCGTCTTATACTACAGCTATAGGAGCTATAGTTTCGAGTTTTTCAGATGGTAAGTATGTTAAAAGAAAAACTTCTAGTAGTGATATGATGTCGAAAATATCAAAATGGTTTGAGGAAGTTTTTTAAATGAGTATGAAAATAGTTTTGCCTCAAGAAGAGGTGAATTCAGGAAAGTTTGCTACAATTAAAATTTTAGGTGTTGGTGGTGGCGGTTGTAATGCTGTAAATAGAATGATTGCTGCAAATGTGGGAAATGTAGAATTTGTAGCAATCAATACAGATGCACAAGCTTTGCTTAAGTCTGCAGCTCCTGACGTTTTGCAAATAGGTGAGAAGATAACTAAAGGACTTGGAGTTGGTGGTAACCCAGAAATGGGCAGGCAATCTGCAGAGGAAAGTTTGGAAGAAATAAGAGGGCGATTAATTGGTGCAGATATGGTATTTATTACTGCTGGTATGGGAGGAGGGACTGGTACAGGCGCAGCGCCTATTGTGGCTAAACTTGCAAAAGAATTAGGCATTTTAACTATCGGTGTTGTTACAAAGCCTTTTGAACATGAAGGTAAAGTTAGAATGGCACAAGCAGAAGAAGGGATTAAAAACCTTAAAGAGCTTACAGATGCTTTAATTGTTATTCCAAATGAAAGAGTTTTTAATGTTATCAATGAGAGAATAGCTTTAGATACTTTTTACCAGATTATAGATGATGTTTTAAGGCAAAGTATTCAAGCCATTACAGATGTTATAACAGTGACTGGTGAAATTAATAGAGATTTTGCAGATGTTAGAAATATTTTGTCTAATGCAGGTACTGCTTTAATAGGTATTGGAGAAAGTACAAGTGACATTCCTAAAGAAGCTGTAAAAAAGGCTTTAACAAGTCCACTTCTTGATAATTATGATATTTCTAAAGCAAAAAAAGCTTTAGTTAATATAACTACAAATTCTAGTGTAACAGCTTTTACTTTACAAGAAATATTTACTGATATAAAAAATTATGGTATTAATGGTCATGTATTTTTTGGACATACAATAGATAATAGACTTGATGATAAGATTAAAGTTACTATTATTGCGACAGGGTTTGCTAGTGATGATTTGCCTGATAATCTTTCGGTAGCAAATGTTCAGCAAGATCTATTTTTAGAACAGAAATCTACTATAGAAGATATAGAACCTTCCAAACCTGCCTATACGTACTGGAAACCTAAATTTTTAAAATGAAAATAATGGAAGAATTTATATTCCATCAAAATTTTAATTACAAACATTTCACAAGCACTATTTTATCTGGTAATTTGAAAGACAAAATAACGCGTGATAATTTTTTAATTTCACAAGGTTTAAGACCGAGTGATTTAGTGCTTGCAAATCAGGTCCATAGTGCTAACATCAAAATTGTTGGAAACATTGATAGTGGTAATTTTATTGATAATTGCGATGGCTTAATTACTAACGATAAGTCTATAATGCTAGGCGTTTTTACGGCAGACTGTATGCCTTTACTTATAACAAATGGGACAATTAAAGCTGCAATTCATGCTGGTTGGAAAGGTATTTATTTGGGGATAGTAGAAAATACAATTGAGGTTTTTAAGAATAAATTCTCTGTACATGTTAAAGATATTGAGGTTTACATTGGTCCTCATATTCGTTCTTGTTGTTATGAAGTTGGTAAAAATTTTGAAGATCTTTTTAATTTAAAGTTACAAGATAATAAATTAGATTTATCAAGAATTGTTTTTAATAAGCTAAAAAACTTAGGAGTTGTTAATATTTTTGATGTCAATAAATGTACTTTTTGCCAAGGTAGCTACTTTTTTTCTTATAGGCAAAATAAAACATCTGAACGGATGTTGTCTTTGATTGTTTAATTATTAAATTGTTGAAAAATTGGCGTAGTCTGAATTTGAGTCTGATTTTAACTTTAAATCTTATCCAAAATAGTCCAGTTTTAATTTTGAAATGACATAACCAATACAAGGACTTGCTTTTTTGTGATAATATTTTGTAAAATATGTGCTAAGGTAACAAGGGAGAAAAAATGTAGCATCCAGCATCCAATGTAATAAATTCCGCAATAGCATTTTTTTATAAAAAAGTAAAGCCGTTGTCTGATATTTTCAGACAAGGCTTTTTCATTTTGTCGTTAAAAAAGGAGGGAGGTGTATGAAAAAGTATGAGTAAAATCTTCGATTTTTTAAAAACCGTAGAAGTCAGGTAGGACAATCTTTATTTGATAGTGAAGATTATACAGGGGTGCCTAGACCTTTTTAAATTTGTTTATAAAATTAAATTATTCCAGGACATTTATAGTGTTAGAAATTTGTATATATATCCAGGATATAACAAAGATAAGCATTAAGCGATTTGTTAAGAATTTAGGGAATTAAGAACTAAAAAACAGTATTTTATAAAAAAGAGGTACAGTTGAATTGTGGACAATGGTTACGTAACAAATTTATTAATCGACACCAGAAATGCAAATAAAGAAACATATCCGTATAATATTTTTCCTTTAAAAAATCACCAAAACATAGAATTAGATAACAAAGTAACATTTTTTATTGGTGAAAATGGAACTGGTAAATCAACTTTAATTGAGGCTATTGCAGTTGCATATGGGTTCAATGCCGAAGGAGGATCAACGAGTTTTTCTTTTGAAACAAAAAATTCTTCTTCTGAACTTTACAAACATATAAGATTGAAAAGATCGTTAAAAAGACCAAAAACCGGATATTTTTTTAGAGCAGAAAGTTTTTATAACGTT
>JAITSL010000013.1 GCA_031287855.1 Candidatus Endomicrobiellum roisinitermitis | reverse complement strand
AAGTCTTTCGGATTCGTTTGTTGATTTCACATGAAACATCCCTGTATTATTTCTCCGAGAACTTAATTATATCAATTATTCCTAATATTTCAAAATCGTGATAAATCCCATAACATATTAGACTTTTTAGGACTTGAGGTTTAGTGAATTTATAGCATAATTTAAAGGCGTATCAAATTAAGTGAAGAATGAGATTTTTTCACTGTTATACCAAAGCAAATAATTGGCAAGTTCTTTGTTTGAGGTTCTTATTGTCATGAAAGTCACCTCGGTACTGTTGTAAAAACTGTTTTCTGAAAATTCCGTTAAAGCTTTCAATAAAAGCGTTGCTTTTAGTATTTTTTTTGTAGTATAATTGCTCAAAAAGGGAACTAAAATGTTTGTGTCACTCGCCCAAAAGCTTATTAACAATCAAATACATAAATCAAAAATTCCCTTAACTCTAACCAACTCGGTGTTAAACCTAATCAAAGAAAGATATAGCTAAACACTAATAAAGCAAAATACATTTTTACATTATAAAGTATAAAACTAATTGATTTTTGCAAGTTTTTAGGAAGTAATAATATAAAAGGAGATGTAAAATGAAGAAAATTGTTATGCCAACTATTATAAGCATGACAATATTGACTAATGTCTTCGCCAATGGTACTAAACCGATAGAAACTCTAGAAAATAAGAATGAAGTTTGTGTTGTAATAGACAAAGTTATATTGCGAAGGTATTACTATAAAGACAAAGATGGGAAAACCCAAATGCCAGATGCAGCATTTGGAGAATGGGTTACAGATTTTAATGTAGTAGCAGATTACTATCGCTATATTGTTAAAGATAATAGGCTGGGATTTGGGCTGGGTATTACTATGAGTCCTTTGTTACAACTTTGTGATATTTACGGCGTGACTAAGATTAAAGTACCGTTTACTAATCGCTGTTTTTTAGGTGTAGGTGCTGGTTTTTTAGGTAATCTACCTACTCAAGGTGGCGTTAAAATTAACCATCATGAATTTTTTAAATTATTTACATGTTTTAACTTTAAAAATATGTCAATACATTTATCCTATACGAAAAATATATTATATGAGAAATCTTTTAATGAAAATATTGACTTCATGAGCATATTTGAAGCTCTTAACTTAGGTATAGTTACAAGGTTTACAATTTGATGAACTCACTAAATATCCACCTTACCCAGGCTATTAAGGATTAAGTAAATTTGTTTTTCATCATATTGCTGCCAAACGTTCCTAAATGTAGATAACACTAATTAAGCAAAACCCATTTTTTACATTATAAAGTATAAAACTAACTGATTTTTGTAAGTTTTTACACTACTAAAAGAAGTAATAATATAAAAGGGGGACGCAAAATGAAGAAAATTGTTATGGCAACAATTACAAGCATGACAATATTGGCTAATGTTTCCGCCAATGACATTAAACCGATAGAAACTTTAAAAAGTAAGAATGAAGTTTGCATTTTAATAGACAAACCTATATTGCGAAGCATTTGCTATCAAGACAAAAATGGGAAATGTTCAAAGACAGATGAATCGGGGGAATGGATTACAGACTTTAGAGTAGGAACAGACTACTATAACTATATTGATAAAAATAATAGACTGGGATTAGGACTGGGTATTAATGTAAATCCTTTTTGTGAATTTTACAATATTTATGGTGTAACTAAGTTTAAACTACCGTTAACTAATAGGTGGTTTTTAGGTGTAGGTGTCGGCTTGGGTAACGTAAATACTAAAAAGGGCGTTAGAACTTACCGCCATGAATTTTTTAAATTATTCACAAGTTTTGATTTTAAGAATATATCAATATATTTATCCTATACGCAAAATATATTATATGATCTTTATGAGGAGGATGAGCTTTATGAAAGGTTGGACTTCACAGAAAGATTTGAAGTTCTTAACTTAGGTATATGTAAAAGATTTATAATTTAGCAAATGAGTTGATGCTGGATAAACACTAATCAAACAAAAAACATTTCTTATATTATAAAGTATAAAACTAATTGATTTTTACAACTTTTTACACCATTAGAGGAAGTAATAATATAAAAGGGAGACGCAAAATGAAGAAAATTGTTATGGCAACTATTACAAGCATGACAATATTGGCTAATGTTTCCGCCAATGACATTAAACCAATAGAAACTTTAAAAAGTAAGAATGAAGTTTGCACTTTAATAGACAAACCTATATTGCGAAGCATTTGCTATCAAGACAAAAATGAGAAATGTTCAAAGACAGATGAATCGGGGGAATGGATTACAGACTTTAGAGTAGGAACAGACTACTATCACTATATTGATAAAAATAATAGGTTGGGATTTGGACTGGGTATTAATGTAAATCCTTTTTTTGAATTTTACAATATTTATGGTGTAACTAAGTTTAAACTACCATTAACTAATAGGTGGTTTTTAGGTGTAGGTGCCGGCTTGGGTAACGTAAATACTAAAAGGGGCGTTAGAACTTACCGCCATGAATTTTTTAAATTATTCACAAGTTTTGATTTTAAGAATATATCAATATATTTATCCTATACACAAAATATATTATATGAGCTTTATTTAAAAGGGTATAAGGGGTATGATGGGATGGACTTCACGGAAAGGTTTGAAGTTCTTAACTTAGGTATATGTAAAAGATTTATAATTTAGCAAATGAGCTTTGATAATATAGATAATAAACACTAATCAAGCAAAATATATTTTTTACATTATAAGATATAAAACTACTTGATTTTTATAAGTTTTTACAGTATCATATATATAAGAGGTTAATATGATAGAAAGACCAGAATATATTAAAAAATTACTGTATTGCAAAGATAAACAGCTTATAAAAATTGTAACAGGTGTACGCCGTTGCGGTAAATCAACTTTATTTGAGTTGTACCAGTCAGAACTTCTTAAATATGGAATTACTAATAAACAAATTCACAGCATAAACATGGAAGATCCAGCTTATGAGAACCTTTTAAATTGGAAAAATCTTTACAATTATATTAACAAACGCCTTGTTTTGGGAAAGAAAAACTATATCTTTATTGATGAAATACAAAATGTCGCAGACTTTGAAAAAGCAGCTGATGGGCTTTTCATCAAAAAAGATGTTGATTTATACCTGACAGGTTCTAATTCAAAAATGCAGTCTGGTCAGTGGGCTACACTACTTTCTGGTAGGTATGTTGAAATACATATGTTACCACTGTCTTTCAAAGAATACCATTCTGCAGCTTATACTGGGAATATAGAGGATACTTTCCGCAATTATCTAGAAAACAGTTCTTTTCCATATTCATTACAACTTGATGGTGATAAAAAGCAAATAAGAGATTATTTAGGTGGCATATATAACACAATAGTTCTTAAAGATGTTGTTGAAAATAAGCAAATTAGACACGTCAGTAGGCTTGAAAGCGTTATAAAATTTATGTCCGATAACATAGGCAATCTAACGTCAATAAAGAAAATTAGCGATACTATGACTTCATACGGCATAAAAATACTACCACTGACTATAGAAAGCTATTTAGATGCCTTCCGTGAAAGTTATATTCTGTACAAGGCAAGCAGGTATGACATAAAAGGCAAAAAACTCCTCCAAACGCTGGATAAATATTATCTTGTAGACATAGGACTGCGTTATTATCTATTAGGTAATAGAAAAGCAGACAGAGGTCATATACTTGAAAACATAGTATATCTTGAACTTCTAAGACGAGGTTACAAGGTTTATATAGGTAAAGTTGCTGACAAAGAAGTAGATTTTGTAGTTGAAGGGACAGATGGTACAGAATATTATCAAGTTGCAGATACGGTGGCAGATGAAAAAACACTTGAACGTGAACTTACACCTCTTAACGCTATAAAAGACCATAACCCAAAATTCCTCTTAACACGCAATTTTGAACCAAAAACATCACACAACGGAATAAAACAGTTAAATGTTTTTGACTGGTTGTTGTTATAAAACAAATAAAATCTTCACGATAGATTCCTAGAGTAATGTTGCACAATCAGATATACCATCGTGGAAATCTTCCTGAATCGCTAATTTCCCTAGTTTCCCTTTATAACAACCTCTTAACATAAAAACTGATACGGATATACCCAGTAAAAATATAAGTTTTAATATTTTTTTCATTCTATTTTAACATTTAAGTAAAGATAAGGAAGTTTCGTAAAAATATATAAAGGGGAATGCAAAATGAAGAAAATTGTTATGGCAACAATTACAAGCATGACAATATTGGCTAATCTTTTTGCGCAAGAGACTAAACCAATAGAAACACTAGAAAGTAAAAATGAAATTTGCGTTGTAATAGACAAAGCTATATTGCGAACCTATTGGTTCAAAGATAGATATGGGAAAAAATCAAAGACAGAGGATCTTGGAAAATGGATTACAGACTTTAAGATAGTAATAGACTACTATCATTATATCGCTAAAAATAATAGGCTTGGATTAGGACTAGGTATTACTATAAATCCTTTATTAGAATTTCATGATATTTATGCCATAACTAAAATACCGTTAACTAATCGGTGGTTTTTAGGATTAGGTGCTGGTTTGGGTAGCGTAGATACTGCTAATGGATATAAAACTAACCTCCATCAATTTTTTAAATTATTTACATGTTTTAATTTTAAGAATATATCAATACATTTATCCTATACGCAAGATATATTACATGGACTTTATGAAAGTAATAGTTTCACGGAAAGATTTGAAACTATTAGCTTAGGTATAGGTAAAAGGTTTATAATTTGACAAGTAAGTTTTGATAAATAAATTTCGTATATATGAGATGCAAAATGAAGAAAATATTTTTGACAACAATTACAAGCATGATAATATTGGCTAATGTTTTTGCACAAGATACTAAACCAATAGAAACACTAGAAAGTAAAAATGAAGTTTGCGTTGTAATAGACAAAACTATATTACGAATCAATTATTTGAAAATATATGGAATGAAAATCTTACAGGAATCTAGAGAATGGAGTACAGACTTTATAATATTAGCAGAATATTATCACTATATTGCTAAAAATAATAGGTTAGGATTAGGATTTGGCGTTAATATAAATCCTTCATTCCAATATTATGATATTTATGGTGTAACTAAGATTAAAGTACCGTTAAGTGATATATGGTTTATAGGATTAGGTGCTGGTTTGGGTAACGTAGACGCTGTTAATAATCCATATAAAACTAACCTTCATGAATTTTTCAAATTATTTACATGTTTTAATTTTAAAAATATATCAATATATTTATCTTATACGCAAGATATATCGTATGGGCACCTTAATATTAATGGGAGCAATCTAACGGACTTAATGGCAACTTTTAAAACTTATAACTTAGGTATAGGTACAAGATTTATAATTTAGTAATAAGAATGATTTTTATATTATTTGTCAAGATTCACAGATGAAGAAACTTCTAAACTATATAAATCATCGTCTTGTATATAAACTATTCCTTCTCGCCCGTTAAAAATTACATTACACCCATAAAAAAATATAGAAAAAATAAACAGTAAAGTGGTAAGCAAAAACAATCGTAGATTGTAAATGTTCATTTACCTAATAACTTAGGCAATAATCCCAATGCTCCCCCAGCTATTGCTCCTGGTACTCCTCCTATCATTCCTCCTGTTACAGCTCCGTTTATAATATTTCCTCCAGTCCCTCCTCCTAATAAACCTCCTAATCCTCCTGTACTTTGAGGCTGTTGTACGCCTCCTGCTGCAGCCTCAGGCTGCCCTTGCTGTCCTTGCTGCTGCTGAGGCTGTTGAGCTCCTCCAATCTGATTTGCTACTAAAGGTAACATTTGACCTGCGTTCATTTCCTTCCTCCTTGTTATTAGTCTTCTTTTCGTTTTTTCATCATTAATCTTGTTACCAAAGTAGGAACTGCTCTATACTTTAGTTTCCCTAATGCCCTGTATTTATCATATTTGGTTATATCATTTACAAATTTGCGTATTGCTTGAGGGTCTTTTAGTAACGCTTCTAAACTCTCTTTAGCTTCCTGAAATACATCCTTATTTGTTATAGCTTTATAGAGGTCAATATCATGTCCCTTATTAAAAGGTTCTGCAGCTTTATTTGTCTCTTTTCCAACTATTCCCTCTTGAGGTGGCATCGGTTTACTGTTAATCTTAAACATAGGTTTAAGCAAGCCAGATCGTTTCTTATTCATTTCGTTAGCTATATTTGTAGCATTTTGCCTAGAGCCTAAGCTAGTTAAAAATTTGTTAGCCAAATAAGCTTTTACCCTTTCGTCTCTTGGCGCTAACGTATTATACAAATGCTTGTTTTCTGGTGAAGCTCTTTTTTGAGCTCCCTCAACTTTCCCAAGCGAAGGTTCAGCGTTTTTGACAAATTCGCTCACCTGCCTTGAATAATCTTTTAAAGCTACCCTTTTTAGATTGTTTAAAATTGCCTTCGTTCCTACCCCAAAGATCATTCCACCTACAGCTCTTGTCCCTAGCCTTCTTAAAGTTCTTAATTCTGCCTCTTCTTTTTCCTCTTTTCCAAGATTCCCAGCGCCTTCAAGTGTATCCCTTAAAACGCTTGCGCCTTGATTTGCTTTGGCAACCCTCTTACTCAAACCTTTCACAGACGTTTTAGGCAAACCCTTTGCCAGAAGTTTACCTGCTACTTTTAAAGCCGCTCCTCCTAGCACTGCTGAAGGGGAATTAAGCAATGCTTGCGAACCTAACGTTAATACCGCTCCCGCATGATCTGATCCAACATCTTTTGCTATTCTTTTAGCTAAAACATTATCTCCAGAGCGCCCTTCAATTTCTTTTAAAGCATTCTCCTGTCCTGTTTCCACCATTGAAGAATCTAATGGAACGCTCTTATCGATTACGGATTTTGTCGGTTTTTCCCCGCTAACCCTATTAATTCCACGCAATGCTAACATTTTGCCCATCAGAATTTGTGGTTCCTTTTTAAATTGCATTTTCACATCTTGCGATATTTTGTCACTACCAACATTTAATAGCTTTGTCTCCTCTTTCGGCATTTTGATGCTGCCAGTATTTAGCTTGCCTAACACCAACTCTTTTCTAACTTCTGGTTTTAGAAATTGTTGAATATGTTTTAGAGTCTCCGTTTGCACGTATTCTTCAAACGGAACACCTAACTTCTTGGACTCTTTTAATGCGTAATCATAGCTCTTCTGTGGATCTTTTATTTCTTGTACACCTGGCATAATAATTGTGTCTACAATTTTTTATAATATTTGTCCTATTCTATTTTTTTAGTTTTCGCTTATTGCTTTTGCACTTTTTTGAACATTTTTTTCTGTTTTATTATTACTTTCTCATATATCTACTGCATTTCTTGATCAGCTTTCCAATTTTTTCTTATTCTTCTTATAAGAAAATCGATATTACGCTGCCATCTTCGATTCTGTATAATATTCCAAGGAAGATCATCGCTTTTGCTTTCTTATATCAGTCTGCCAAATAGGTTAAGATCTTCTAAACTTAATAGGTTAAAACCCTCTAAATCCAAGTTGTTTCCTAAAATATGCCTTCGATCCCGTTGCAAAAGAGGATCGTGTGGTACTTCATGGATTTTGCGCCAAAATCGAAATAAGAGCATTGGGACTGGGTATTACCCTAGATTTCTAGTTACATTATGGGTTACGTTGTAATCCTCAAAGAAACACCATAAAGCCTGATCCCTAGTTTCCTCAAGCCTTCTGAATCCCTTTGATCATTAAATGGACAAATGCCATTCTGTCTCCTATCCTACCAAATTGTTTGTTCCAACGATTCTATAGCAGACCACTCGCTCTACTATTATAGTAGGCTACTAGTTCACCAGCACAGAATGTGCCTACTCTACCACCAAAAGATCTGCCAGCTCCACTCATAACAACTCCCATTAGTAGCTAACTGCACTTTTAGTTCATTGCTTACTCTTTTCATGTTAAAATTACTATTTCTAATTTTTTCTTATTTTCTATAAACCAAACTTATTTCTTACTCTTTCGTATTTATCGTAGTCTTTCTTCAGTGGTTCTACTTCTATAATTCTTTTCCTTTCTTCCTCTATTCTTCTAGCAATCTCATCCTTCTTTGCTTTTAGTCTATCTATAGGAGCATTATACTCTTCTTCAACTTTTTTTAGATTTTCCTCATATCCGCTTCCCATGTCAGATACCACTTGATTTAATTCATTTATTTCCCCAATTAACATGTTTGGCGCATCATCTACGTTAAATTCATATCTAGTCGGATATTCTAATTCGTTATACCCTGCTTTAAGAATATCTCCATGATTAAATCCTCTAGTTAGTGGTGATAATTTTGAAGTCCTATCATCACCAACAAATTTCCCTATCATATCTACCTTGCCTTTAAGAGCAGGAGGTAATTTTGAAGACATACCTTTAAGCTCATTAACTGTTTTATAAACCGCATCTTTAAGCTCTTTTCTTTTTTGTTCCTGATAGCTTTTAACAGATAGATTATGTTTTTTAAGATATCTATAATGCTCAGGGGTGTTAGGATCATAATTAAGAGTTTCTATATATTCTTGTTGCTTTTTATTTAGTTCTTCCAATGATGAATCAAAGGTTTTCTTTACATCTTTAGTCTGTTCTATCATGTTTTCTGCTTCTTTTTTATCATCTATGTATTTTTTCTTCCTATCCTCATCATTGATATATCTTGATAATTCATACTCTGCTCCCTTACCTTCTTTTTCAAGTTCGTTATATTGTTGCTCTGATTCATTTTTTACTCTATCATACGTCTTGGCATTTTCAACAACTCTAGGCCATCTTCTTTCTTTAAAATCTCGTTTTATTTCTTCATTAAACTGTTTGTTGCGTAATGCGCTTTTTCCTATTTCTTCTCTTCGCCTTTCTTTATATGATCCAATATCAGGAAGTTTAACTGGCTTTGACCTATTAGATAACTGCTCATTCATCTGCCTGTTTTGTTCACGCATCATAGCTGCCTTTTCTTCTAAAGAAGCTTTTTGATAAGCTGGCTCATTTTTAAGATGCGGCGATAACATATCCGAACTTATTCCACCTACACCTTCTACTTCTCTTGGCCTTTTAGATTCTATTTCTTCTAAAGGTGTTTTAGTTCCAGCTCTATTAATATCCCCAGCGTCTTCAGATTCGTAAACTATCCTGTCTGAGGCTGTTCTTGCTGCTGGCATTGGCTGTTGTGCAGGCACATCTTTAAGGCTAGCAATCAAGGGATTTTTTGGAAGATTTGCTTGTGCCTGTTGCTGCTCTTGTTGAGCTCCTTGCCCTTCCTCGCCTTGTGCTTGCGTTTCTCCTTCTTGAGCTCCTTGGACTCCTTGCGAAGCTTGTTCTTCTTGTCCTGGTTGAGCCTCTTGCAATCTTTGAGTCTCTTGAGGTTGTTCTTGTTGAGCTTGCCCTTCCTCGCCTTGTGCTTGCGTTTCTCCTCCTTGAACTCCCTGGACTCCTTGCGAAGCTTGTTCTTCTTGTCCTGGTTGAGCCTCTTGCAATCTTTGAGCCTCTTGAGATTGTTCTTGTTGAACTCCTTGGACTCCTTGCGTAGTTTGTTCTACCTGCCCTGGTTGCGTCCCTTGTGAATCTGGAACCGTTTGAGCCTGCCCTTGTAGAACTTCTTGACCTCCTACTGCCTGTTCCTGTGGTTGGACTGCTTGTTGAGTTTGTTCTACTTGTCCTGGTTGTTCCTGTGGCGGAGGTTGAGGTGCTTGCGGCTGGCTTGCATTTTCTGCTTCGCTCCCAGTTTGTTTATTCTGGGCATTGTATCCCCATCTTCCTCCTGCATAATCTGAAGCTTTTGACTTCGTTAGAAGTTGTGACATGTCGTTTCCAAGCGTCGGCGATGACACAATATTAAACGCTCCTCCTCCTAGTCCTCTTAAAAGATGACTAGCATCTCCTGTTCCTATTGTTCTTACTAGCCCTCCTAGTAGTGGTGCTACACCTCTACTTAAACTTTGCCCTCCAGGTATAACTCCTACCCCTCCTTCTAACAACCCTTGTAAACCCGCCCCTAATCCACTTGAAAATCCTTTACCTGAACTTCCTGTTCTTAACGCATTTTCTCGGTTTGCTTCTTCAAACTTGTGTCCTGCTGTAGCTAACGCCCCTGCTCCTATTGCTGCTAACTTGCTGTTTGGAGCTCGTTGGCTTAAATAGTTTGCTGTTATATTTCCTGCTGATTTTACACCTGAACCTGCTATAGTAGATGCAATTAATCCAGGATTTCCTCCTGCTCGTCCTAGTTGACTTAACGCTCCTAGTCCCGTTCCTATTGCCGTAGGTAGTACAGCTCCTCGTAAGAATTGCGAACCAAACCCAGGTTGTTTTTGTTGTTGCAGCTGTTGTTGTTGCAGCTGTTGTTGTTGTAACTGTTGTTGCTGCCGTTGTGGCTGCTGTTTATTGATTCCTGCCATTTTACATGTCCTTATTATCTAAATATGTCTTTATAAAACCATACAGCGAGTCATGACGTGGCTTTTCTTGATCCTTGCTTATGTTTGTAAGAAGATACATTAGCCCTGACTCTGGTTTCTTTCCACTTGTCTTATATACATAATTCTCAAGCAAATCTCTAAAGGTCTTGTTACTATTATAATCTTCGTACTCATCATCATCATATTTGTACATTTTTATGCCTTTTCAATATTTGAAATTAATCTTTTTAATTCCTTTTCATTTTCATCTTCTCTATCAAGTCCCTGCATTGAATAGTGATTGTCTCTTTGCAGTTTTTCTTTAATCATGGCAAGCAAGAAATTCCTCATATCATTAGGATCTTCTCCTGCCAATTTTTTATACCTTGCATCTTGTACCCTTTTAAGCTCTTCTCGTTCTTTGTCAAAAATAGGTATATATTCTTCTGTTTTCTTTTGCAACTCACTTGCATTTTTAGACATTTTAAGCCTTAACATGTTACGTAACATATCTTCTTGTCCCCACCTTCTTTTTCTTTCTTCAAGTTCTCTTGCTTGTTGTCGAAGTGACTCTCCTACCATTTTTTCTTGCTTATTTCCAAAAATCCAGTTACGTACACCTGTAAAAAGATTACCACCTAATCCTACTAATGCTGCTATTTCTAAACCTGTCATTTTAACCCCCTTTTATAACTTGTTTAATATTTTAAAATACAGTTCGTATCCGTAAATTATTATGTTGTGTTCCTTTATTTCCATATCAACTTCTAGCGCTATCCTATTTGCTGGTTTGCATATTAACCCCATTTCTATGTTTTTTATATTTAAAGACGCTTCTAAATACAATCTTCTATATTCCTTTATTTGTGAATATGTTAGAATGCTTAAATCGTAATCTTCTCCTAGTCCTAAAGCTTTTCTAACACTGAATGGTTCCTTTGTATGCAGGTATTTTTGATACGGATTTGCAAAAAAGTCACTGTGCATCGTTACTTTCAACTGGTTTGCGTATTGTCCCCAGAACGTTGATCCTGTTCCATATAGTTTTATCTTTGATATCTCTTTTATGTTGTTACTTCCAAAGTTGCTTGCTGCAGTCTTATAGTTAACTATTATTGCCTTTGTATTTTCAGGATGCAACATATCTTCAAAATCACCACTGGATTCTGTGTTAAACTTGCATAAAAAGCTTTCATTATATATAAATCCACCTTCTGTTGAGCTAGGTTTAAAATCTTGCGGTATTATGAAATAAAACTCGTTTACATGTTCTATCCCATCTACCATGTTTATATCCTGCCACTGCGACCATGTCCCATATAATGAGTCCATTACGTATTGTGAGCTTCTAAATGGCGCTAGTATGTTTACACCTGTAAATAATGGGATTAAACTTAAATCAAAATTCGTGTTCTTTACAGCTTGTACATGCGGTGGATAGTCAGGGTCAACTCCTGGGTCCCTTGGCACTATAATAACAGGTAAATCTTCCTCGTTTACTTTTTTAAATACTTCACGGCTTATATTTTTCGGAGACTCTTTTGTTTCTTCTACAATTTCTTGATTAATACTTCCATAAAACGCAAAGTTTGAAAACATCCATCCATAATAGGAGTTAGTCATTGTGCTTGCTTTGGCGCTATCTTTAATCTCGCCTGCTTTTGGTGAAGGAAACAGTCCATATATTAATTCATTGGTTAAATCAGGTCCCTCATCATTCTCAAGACTCCATTGCGCATTTTTTACAACAACATTTTTCCCCTTTAAATCTATTTTATTAAAATCATCGAAAGGAACTTTAGAATTTGAAAAATTATTGAAGTTGAAAGCTTCAGTAACATGTGGATACCATTCAAAAATACTAAAAACCATATCTCCATGAAAGAAATCATATTTCTTTGTAATTGGTGATTTTTCTGTATAATCCGTATAGTTTAATGAAATAGAATATGTATACTTTACAACATGGGTATTGTCTGATTGAGTATATGCATTATATTTGTAGCTAACCACATATTCAATACCAACAAGTTTAGTATTACCTTCGTATATCTCGTACCAGTAAGCCCAGTGTCCTTTACTAGTATTTCCACCCAATATATTCATTATTGCAGAGTAGTCGTTTAGGCACTGGTGGGTTGCATTATAAATCAGTTCACCTACTCCAAGGTTTGGATTTGGTATGTAATTAAACGTTCCATTATATAGATTTACTAAACCATCAAAAACTTCTTTGTATCCTCTATTCCATAAAGCTACTGTTTTAAATGTATCTTCTGCTTTTAAGTGGTCGATGGAGGTTAATGTCTCTCCTTCACAGTAATCATTTATACTATATTTTAACTCTGTTGGTGGAGGTACCGGAGGTACCGGAGGTTTACTTCCTCCATCATAAAACGCAAAGTTTGAAAACATCCATCCATAATATGAATTAGTCATTTGACCAGCTATGTCACTAGATGTAATCTCACCTGCCCATGGGGCAGGAAATACTTTGTGGTCTCCTGATATCAATCTCTTTATACTAATTTCCTCCACAGTGCCAATATCCCATTTCCCTTTTATACCAATAGCTTTATTCTTTAAATTTAGTATTTCAAATTCATCAAAACTTATTTTAGTACTTGCAAAATCATGGTACATTATATCTTTAACAGTAGGATCTCCTCCTTCTTCTTTGCTATAAAACGCAAAGTTTGAAAACATCCACCCATAGAAGTTATTATTGATGTAGTCAGCTGTGTCCTTACTTGCAATATCACTACTTTTTGGAGAAGGAAATGCGGGGTGACTTCCTCCAACCAATATATCGGTTATATCAGCTCCTACTGTGGTATCAAGACTCCATGATGCGTTGTTTATCTTAATATTTTTACCCTTTAAATCTATTTTTTTTAATTTAGAGAAATCAAATTCGTTTGAATTAAAAGGTCCATACCACCTTTTACCTCCACCAACGATAACACTACCGCTCAATACTGTTTGTTCATATGAAAAAGATGGCTCTACCGTATAATCTTCGTACCTCAATCCAATTTGATATTCTGCTGTAATATTCTTATTAGTTTCGTCCCATAAATAGTTATAATAAATCTGATATTCAATATGGACTAATTTAGTGTCACCTTCATATATATCGTATTCGTATGTCCACTGTCCTTTATTATTTCCATCTCCAAGCTTGTCTTTAATTACAACGAAATTTTCATATAAATTATCGCCAACCTTACGAATCAGTTCTGGGACATTAGACAAAGGTATAGGGGAAGGATCCTGTTGTGCGTTGTTGTATGCAGCCGCTAAATCAGCAAAAACTTTATTATAACTATTATTTACTAAAGCTCCTGTTTTAAATGTATCTTCTTCTTGGCAGTAATCGAATGCTGGTAAAGTCTCTCCTCCATAATAATCATTTATACTATCTTGCAGTTGTAGCGGAAATTGCAAATTAAAATCTATAATCCCACCAAAGAAATCATAGCTCTTTGTAACTGGGGTTGGTTTGTCCATATCATATGCATAGGTCAAGTTAATATGGTATTCACACTCTACGCCATTATTACTCAAATCCACAAACCTGTATGCGTATGTAATTACATATTCAATACTAGCTGTGTGAGTGTTACTATCATATATCTCATATGTATAAGTCCACGTTCCGTCCTTCTGTGAACCTTGAGTATTTAATACTTTGTATATCCCACTGATGGAATTAATGCCATTCTCAACTACGTTATAAATCAGTTCGCCTATTCCAGAGTTAAGAAACGGATTTGGTACATCATTGGGAGCATAAGTGTGGTTTTGATAGGCTGTTACCAAATCTGTAAAAACTTGGTTGTATTCCTTATCCTTTATTTTTTCAACTCCTGTTTTAAATGTATCTTCTTCTTGGCAATAATCGAATGCTGGTAAAGTCTCTCCTCCATAGTAATTATTTATACTATCTTTAAGAACAGATGGTGGGGGTGGCGGCACAGGAGGTTTACTTCCTCCATAAAACGCAAAGCTTGAAAACATCCATCCGTAGAATAAAGTATTGATGTTTTTAACCATATCATCATTTGTAATCTCATCTGTCCCTGGAAGAGGAAATACGTGAGGCCAGCCGGTGGGGCTATTTGTCAACATACTGGTTATATCAGCTCCCTTCGTAGTCTCAATACTCCATTTAGCGTTTCTTATTGTTATTATTCTTTCTTCTAAATCTAGTCTTTCAAATTCATGGAAAGGAACCATGTATGAATGGAAAGGTCCATACCATATTTTATCTTCGTTGCCAGTAGTTATAACACTACCTTCCAATACCGTTTGTCCATATGAAAAAGCTGGCTCTACCATATAATTGTCGTATTTCAATAAAATTTTATAGGAAGCTGTAATATTCTTATCAGTTGTATTCCATGAATAGTTATAATCAATCTCATATTCCATATGGGCTAACTTAATATCGTCTTCATATATATCGTATCCATAATTCCACTTTCCTGTGTTTTCTCCATCTTGAAGTTTGTCTTTAATTGGACCGAAATTTCTATATAAATGCTCGCTAACCCTATTAATCAGTTCTGCAACATTAGGTAAAGGGTTACGCACGCCCTCTTTTCCGTCGTACGCATCTGCCAAATCGCTAAAAACTTTATTATAATCCTTACCTTTTAAATCTACATTGTTATTATGAAATATAGATTCTATTCTAAAGCTTATAATGTCAGCATAACTAATACCTGAAAAATAATCATTTATTGTATCTTTAAAATTCTCTGGGTTTTCTATGTCCCATAATGCAAAGTTTGAAAACATCCATCCATAGAAGGAATTAGTCATTTGGGTGGCTGTTACCTGATCTTTAATATCCCCTTTCTTGGGCGTAGGAAAAACAGGTTGGTCTTTATTGGTCAATATATCTGTTAGATCACCTCCAGATATATGATTAAGACTCCATTGTGCGTTTTTAATCACAACATTTTTATTAGTTAAATCTATTTTGTTAAAGTTATTGAAATTGAGGGGGATATTTGTAAAATTACTGAAGGTTATAGTATTAATATAAGATAATTCATCTCCTTGAAAATTTATAGTTCCATTAAAGACCTCCCCTCCCTTTGGAATTTGGGTTGTTTCCGTATAATTCGTATAGTTCAATGAAATAGAATATTTGCAAACTAAAAGTTTCTCACTCTGTAAATTGTAATCGTAACTAACCACATATTCAATGCTAGCAATGTAAGTGTTGCCTTCGTTTATATAGTCGTATCCGTATGTCCATTTTCCTTTACTCTTTTTACCCCCTACCGATAACGTGTCGAATGTTTCTTTCTGATGCTCAAGAGCATTCTGGGTTACATTACCAATCACTTCACCTACTCCAAGGTTTGGATTTGGTACCGTATTGGGTTTATAAGTTCCATTTTTATAGGTTGTTTTTACCAAATTAGTAAAAATTTGATTGAATTCCTTGTCCTTTATATTTTCATTTCCTGTTTTAAATGTATCTTCTACGGTAAATAAGCCAGCAAATGGGAAGAACTCATCATCCCAACACTCATTTATACTATTTTGAAGAGTCTGTACGGGTTGAGGAGGTGCTGGTGGTACAGGTGGCGTTGGCATATTATTGCTTACATAAATTCCAAAGTTTGAAAACATCCACCCGTAATGATCATCGATTTCATCTACATCTAATTTATCGGTTATATTAATGTCTTTAGGATTAGGAAATACGCTTGGGTCTTCCATCAATATATCCGTTATATCAACTCCCTTTACATTCTCAAACTTCCAATCAGCGTTTGTTATCGTAACTGTTTTATCTTGTAAAATTATGTCTGGAATGCTGTCAAAATCTATATCCTGTTTAAATGTAAAAACTGCGCCATCACCATATTGTATTTTTTCAACATAACTATCTTCTTTAATTATAAAAACAATCCTCCCAGTAAAGAAGGTAGCATATGTAGTTCCCATGCAGTTAAATGTAATACTGTACTCGGCACTTACAGTATTCTCATTACCACTCATGTAGCTATAGTGATAATCAATATTATAACTCATATCCACACTTTGAGCGCCATCTTTATCGCTATATTGCATCTGATATTCCCAAGTCCATCTTCCACTACTACCACTTACTTTAAAATCTGGCTTTGCTAATATTGCGCTGCAATGCCTAACAAAATTATTGGCTACATTATAAAATACGTCATCAACTCCTTCTATAAAAGTAGGATGTGGCACATCATGCGGTAAGACATTATTTCCTAACTCATTATAAAAGTCTGCTAAATCGTTAAAAGTTTTGTTGAAGATCTTTTCTTCTTCACCTAATGCTCCACTTGCAAACTCATCTGTTATCATAAATGCTGCTTTGTTGAAATTATTTGTGAACTCAAACTGCCAGTTCTTCCAAAGGTCGTTTATTGTTACAAAAATTATGGGATCTCCAGGTGGGACAGGGGGTGGCGGTGGCTGGGGCGGGTTGTTTTCTAATATAAATATTGAAAGTGGATAAACTGCCATATCCTCATTGAGATTTCTTAACAGATCGTCTGTATCAATAACCTTTTCTGTATTCCACGTAAACACTTGGTTCGCACCAGCTCCACAGAAAAAAGCTATCCCTTTTGTATCTCCAGTAACATTAAACGTTACGTTTGAGACTACCCAACTGTTATCGCTTAAGTCAATATAATCATCATCAAACTCTACATTTGTTAATGTCCATTTTCCTTTAGCCTCATACTTAGGTGGTGCCCAATCATCAAACGTTACCGCATCTGGTTTATCTGCATTTTCTAGGTGGTTGCCAGCATTAAATCGAGCTTGTACCCTATATACTAGCACACCCTTATTTTTTATACCTATTCCATTTATTATTTGCAGTTTTATTACCGCTACCACATTATATTCACTACCTTGGTAATATGCTATTGTATATTGCATAGTAAAATGCTCTTCATGTGGTTCAGCCGCATGGTTTAGTGTATAATCAATAGTAGCTATTATTTTATTTGCAGCATCGGGATTATAATCGTCAGCATGAGGGCATATATTACGAAATCCCACAAAGTCGCTTAAAACGTTTTTTACAACATTTTTTAATATTAGTGGTACTTGTTGCGGTATCTCTCCAGCGTGATTTGCAAAATATGGATCTACCATCCTCACTTCTACGTCGTTTGATCCAGACACCCCTTGTCCTGGTCCTACAATATGATATCCAGCCCTCGCACCATCATACCAATACTTTTCAAATTCGTTATATGTCTTATCTCGTGGAAAACCATCGATAAAATCATAATGTGATAAGTCGTCTTGGGACGTTATCATTTTAAAGTCTTTTAACTGGGCCCCTTTTTTATATTCTACTAAAGTACTTTTTTGCCCGTCTCGGGCAAACAAGTCAACTTGCGTTATGATGTTTGTTACTGTAAAATCATCAACTTTTTCAGGGTCTGGATCTGGAAAAGCAAATCCGTAATATGTTATTCCTTCATATGTTTTTTTTAATTTCTGGTTCCATTGGAATGTTTGACCTGGACTAAAGACTACATCCTTGCCTGCATCTGTAAAATTTACGCATGTAAATATTAGGTCATTTTCAAAAAAATTTGTTCTTTCTTTGTTGCAAATAATATAAAATTTTACAGTAGTAGTGGTCTCATAGCTAGTAAGATCGACTGGATCTTTAACTAATGTTTCAAAACTTATATATATTCCATCTGCTCCTTCACTTACACTATCGTTAAATTGTAGAAATATTTTGTAATCTATCCAGTTTGTATATAAATATTTCCTTATAAACTTCGCTATCCGTCCTAGAAATCTTGTAACCCCTCCGTCATATTGGTCAGGTAACATTAATACCTGCTCTTTTGTAAACTCATAGCCTATTTCTATTTGTTTTAAAGGTATCGGCATCTGCGTGGGTACGTTTAATATTAATAACCTGTTTTTAAAGTTGTAGAAAAGCTTTATCCATGCCCTAAATTCGTTCATTCTAAACATGTAGTCTGAAAACAAGTTCTTTATCCTTGTTTCAAGACTTTGCGTCACATTGGTCGTTTGCCCAAATACTACCCTCATCAATGATACTAGACCGTTCCTCGTTGCTACTATTATGTCCCCTTCCATCTGCGCAAAACAATCTTTATTTAATGGTACTGGAATTTCAAAACGTCCTGTTGCTTTAAAACCTCCTTCCTCTCCAGGACTTCCCTGGTATAAAATTATTTCTCCCATGTTTGTGCATATCACTAAATACGATTGCGTGTCGTTTAACCCGCTCCTTGTCATTGTAAACATTTTTAGTATAGAACCGCCCTTGTGGGCTATTCCATCTACGCTAAATTGTCCAGCGTATGTGGGTGAGAAAAAACTCCAGAAATCATCCCACCCACTTTTGTGTATCGTAGGGTCTGCCTTTGCCTCTTCCATATAAAATATGTCAAACGTATTGTAACTGTTTGCAAAAAGATACCCGTTATAATATGTTATGTTTTCTAAATCTGATAGGCTAATATCAGCGTTTGCTCGCCATTCCATTGGCTTAAATCCTACCCTGGAATTCCATACATACATCGGCGAGCTTTGACTACCACTACATAAAAATATTGAATGTTTAAAGTTTGTTGCGTCTTTGGTATAGGTGTGATCTGATATGTTTGCTATGCTTTCACATTGTAAACTTAATGGGTTAAACGAATATATAACGCTATCACCTTGATTTTGTGAAAATTTTAATAGTAATAGCTCTCTTTCTCCTTCTGTTATTGTCTGGTCATACCAGTTGGCTCCGTAACTCTTTGTCGCTCCCGTTGCGTATGAATATAATCCCCTTACTGCACCATACATCTGCGCTAACTTTTGTATCCCTGGTCGTACCGTCATTACCGTTGTTGGTGGCATAAAGTTTACTAAAGATAGCGCATATGATGGATCCATTGTAAACGGGTTGTCGTACAGGTTTAACCCTTTCATTGGCGGCAAAAGCAGTATCTTTTGCTGCTGACTTGACTCTTCTTCAGCCATATTTCCCTCTTCCTAACGCATGGTATGTCATGCTTGAGTCCACTATCCTGTTCTTATTGGCTTGATTTTTTATCATGTTGGCTATATATTCTTCGTAGCGCTGTTGATGTAACCTAGATTCCATACCCATCGTTTGCGCATAATATAATGCTGTCCCTCTCACTAATAGCTCTACATCTATGTCTGTCCAATCGCCATCTGTATCAAAATACTTCTTCCTTTTACCTAGACTAGGACTATTTACTCCATGTAAACTTTTATATATCCCAATCGCTACTACTTTTACGTATTTTGTATAGTCGGGGATATTGTATGTGTATATCAGCTGTGAATTGTGCCTAATCTTATACCTGTTTACATAGTTAAGATTTTCTTTGCTCAGATCCTTGATATTAAAAAGCACATTAATAAAACTTTTAACAAACGTATCGCTGTCGCTTTCCTTTAGCTCTATTAACTTTATATACTCAAGGTCAAAATCTTTTAATGGCTTGTCTTGAGGATAATACATCACTATTACCCCGCTACTGACAAATCCTCCAAAATCTTCTGGCAAATCAATCTCGTCATATGCTACGTCTGTAGGCGCGTCTTTAAACCATATCTCTAATGGCTCATAATTTGATATTAGCCCTTCTTTACCCATTACGTCCGTTACTGTCTGATTTAATCCTGATATAAATATCGTTGCATCGGAGTCGTATTCGTCTGGTTTTTTCTCAGTTTTGTAAACGTTTTCTATCGTGTCTGGCGATATTACTCCTACCCTTCGCGCTGCTTCTTGTACTATAAATATCGCTGTATTCGTTCCATTTACTGCACTGACTTGCGCTCCTGTACTCGTTATCCTTCCATTCTTTCCTCGTACTATTTCTTTTATGTTCATTTATATTATTCAGTAGCCTTATCCGTCCATTCTGCATATCGTAGCCTTGCATTATTATCCTCATCCATACATAAAAGTACAACATACTTCTTACCATCACCATCTTCAGGAGTTGCTCCTCCAGAAGATATAAGCGCATGCATTTGAGGTATTTTTTCAAATAAGCATCCGTAATATGCTTTCGGTTCGCCTGCAGCTATATCATGTATAGATTTGCCTCCTCCTACGCTTGCCCTTGCTGATAAAACATTTGACGGATTCTCTATATTCATTACAACTCCAGGCGGCACTTTTGAACCAGGTATGTGTATTATCCCATAAATGTATTGCTTATTAAGTCCTGTTGCTACCTCTTGCCCCCAAAATTCTAATCCTACTAACTTCATTATCGCTTTTTTGTTCTCATCTGTTACTTCCGTTACCCTATATAATAATTCTTCTCCATATATCGGCCATATTAATGATATTTTCCCTCTTAAACTTGGTATTTCTGAAATTGCCATTCCTATTTCTCCTTACATGTTCAACAGTTACAGCCGTCTTCCTTTCCAGCTGTAACTGTTTTTTCTATTTGTTTTTCTATCCTTATACTACTTGCTTGTTGGGTCCACTGGTTGCGGCTCTTTTGGGGTTGGGGCTGGTTGCGGCTCTGTTGGCGCATGTGGTACTCCTGACCCTGAATACCCTTTCATTTCAACCCCATCGTCTCCTATCTGTTGCGATTCAATTACTGTATAATCGTAATCTACAAAGTTTGCAAAATCGCATATATTACAATCTTTAGGTAACAACATATCCACTGGTACGGCAGCTTTTGCTTCTGGTCTTAACGTCAACATCCCCTGAAACCTTGGTTTAGAACACGTAAAGTTCCCTATAAATGTCGTAATGTAACTCTTTGCAAATTGCGTGGGAGCTTCTTTTATGTGCATCCTTACGTTTTCTCCTTCTAAATAATTAAGCTTTATTTCCTTACTATTTATGAAAAACATTTTATTCTTTGGACATGATGGATCTAAATATACCGGTATTCCTTTTACACTTAAATACGTAAATCCATAATCCCTCTTTTCCCCACTTATGTTGTTGATTACTACCTTTTCTTCTCGGTAGGCGTTTAAAAGATCATAGAAGTAATGGTTTGTGTATATTCCGTCTATTTCGTTGCCGTCTTGATGGAGCACATCTAACATCTTGCTCATTGTATCTAATAATGCCTTCCCTTTGGCTAAGTCATTAGCAGGCCATGTGTCACTGTACCACTGCCCTGAACGGTTCCTCCAAAATTCATAGTCGTCTCCGGGCTTCCCTCCTCTTGGTAGTCCTAGTACTACTAGACCTGCTTTATACGGGTTTTCACTTAATAAATATTGTAATCCCCCCATTTTATGCGGATCTACTTTTGCGCCAGCAGTGCTGCCAGCTGGTGGTGGTATTATTCCTGCACTGTATAGCTGGATGTTGAAATCTTTCCTTAATCCCGCCTTTGCTGCTTCCTGCATCTCATATAACAAATCTACTAGCTCATCTGACCTGTTTACTGACAATACCATGTCTAATACTGTGAAACTCTGTATACAGAATTTCCAGTCCCACTCTATCTGTTCTAATATGTTTTGCGAGGATGGTGATATTAGCCCATCAAATCCTACCCATTGTACATTGTCTATTGCTCTTGCTACTATCGTTTCTACTACCCTCTTTCCACTATTTCCTACTTTCCCTCTTATATTATCGTTTCCGGCTATTTTGCTTAACAGCGGATTGGAACGTCCTAACATGTTTATTATCTCTTTTGTGAACTTTGAGCGCGTCCCTCTCCACATGTCTTCATATAACGTCGCTCCATATGAATATCCTGGCATCTTTGTCTCCTATTGTTTATTTTTTTTATCTATTCTTTTTCTTTTACTTCTTCTTCGCATTTACTTCTTGTAGCTTTTCTTCTTTCGTTGCTGATTTGCTCTGACTATACTACCATTAGCCTGTAACTCTACTTCATAGGTGTGACTCTACTTCTTATGGGTGCGACTCTGGGACTTTTGTTTTCCGAGGCTTGTTTTAGTGTGACTCTGGGACTTTTGTTTTCCGAGGCTTGTTTTGGTGCGACTCTGTAGTTTTTGTTTATCCGAGACTTGTTTTGGTGCGACTCTGGGGCTTTTATTTATCCGAGGCTTGCTTTGGTGTGACTCTGGGGCTTTATTTACTTACTCCCTTTATTATACTAAATAAAAAAAATTATTCAATTTCTTATTTAAATGCCTTCTTTTAAACTTATTACTACCATCCCTATCATAATAATGCTTAATATGATAACTATTGCCCACTCAAGAGGATAAATAAATTCGTTCTCTTTATCAAAAATATTTAGTACTGTTAATATTATTAAAAATATAATTATTATTCCTTTTATCATTTTCTTTCTTTTGCTTATTTCCTTTGTTCCTTTTTTAAAATTTAAAAAATGTTAAACGTCTTTTTCTTTTTTGCCTTTCATCGTATTCCTTTGTATTCCTTTATATCTTTCTTTTCTTTTTACTCACAATAATCATAAAAAGCTTTTTTCCTTTTTTCTTTACTATTCTTTTTTTCTTTTGCTTCTTTTCTTTTTTTCTTTTTTTAAATTTAAAAACAACACGTTAAAATCTAAATTTGAAGCCTTTAATCCTTTTTTGCCTTTTTTTTATAAATTAGCTAAACTTATCTCATTGGCTTTGAAGCCGCTTAAGCGGCTTCAAAGCATTTGCTTTCAATTTTTTCTTTCTTTTTTGTCGTTGTTTTATCGTCTCACATTGCTATAGTTATCAACATGTTATCCACAAGCATTTTTGCACTTTTATCACCTAGAATATTAAAGTTATCCACATTATCAACAGACCTGTTACTAAATTAAATTATATTAAACTAACTTAGGCGAACATTCTCTTGAGCATTCCAGAGCTTCAGGAATGAGGATTCTAGGGTCTTGGGCATACATTCTCCTTGAGAACTCATTTAGCCCTCAAGTGCCTTGGATATACATTCTCTTGAAAACTTGCCAGTTTCCTGATCTTCACATGGATCACACGCTTTTTCAAATATTTCTACTAATTTACTTGGCGTTGGATGGCTGACACGTTGATGTTTTAAAAAATTAGGTATATTTATTATCCCGTTTTTAATAACGATAAATTTTCTTGATACTAGCTTATTAACAAAACATCTTATAGTTTTTTCATTTATTTCGTCATCGTACGGGAAACACTTAATTTTCAACCATCTACAGTCATTTTTCAAATATCCTTCATCATCTGATAATAACCATAGTGCTATATAAAACAACCTTTCTCGAAATACCAACTTTGCTACTTTTACATCATCAAAAAACTCTGGTTTAATTATTCTCATCCTTGCCATTTTTTATTCTCCTCTACTTTATTTTATTCTGTTTTATGTATATTTTTACATCTTTCATAACTAAAAACAGTTTATTTACTAACTTTCTATAAATTTAACACTTCCACCATATCGCTTTAAAAACATTTTTTTCCGTATTCTGTAATCATCTGTCTTAAAGCCTTTTACTTCTTCTACTATTTCTTTTTTAGAATCGCTATCATAGTACGTAAAGTCTGCTGTGTACGTAATTGGCAAATACTTCTTTGAACCAACATAAAATGCATCTTGTAAAACAAATTTAGGTTGTATTTTCAAATCACTTATTTTCCCACCCTTTTCCAACATAACTAATACTTGATATCTATCCGCTTCTTTCTTTGAATCAAATGTAATATTGTTTATTACTACCTTCTTTGCTCTGTACTTATGCTTCTTGCCAAATAGTTCTTTTAAGTTCATTTTCACCCCTTGGAATATCTTTGTCCTCTTTTTCCTTATTATTGAATGTTTTTACTATAAACATCATTTTTGTTTTGGACTTATTATATTCATCAATATTTTCAAATTCCGCATTTAATAATTTAATATCATCTTCAATCATTTCAAAAACCTTCTTCAAATAATTTTCATCAATATTTATTATTTTTTCACTTAATCTGTTTGACTGTGATAGATGTGCACATTTCATGTACTGCCAGTCACCAAATCTAATCGACATTTTATAATACTCAAGGTTTCCTAATAAAACTTCTTCTACATCTGAAAAATCTCCTTTTAAGAACAAATTTGCTTTGAAAAAGTCAAATTCTAACGGATGATTTAATTCAATTCCAAAATGTACTTTCATGTAAATCTTTCCCATCTTTCCTCCTTTTTTTTGTTTGCTTTGTTTTACTGTTTTTCTTATTAATACAAGTTCTACATATCCGCCAAAAATCTATTCCTGTTTTCCCCCTTTTGATACAATAATAATCAGCCAGTATTTGATTAGTCATATACAGACCGCTACCGCCGCACTCCTTACAACCTGCTACGCCCCAAGGCGTTACTATAGGTTTTTCATCCTTTTTCCATTTTTTTGTTCCTCCTTTTTCTTTTCCTTCTTTTTCTTTTTTCTTTTCTTTTTTCATTTCCCTCCCCCTTTATTTAATTCCATCAGCTGCCCCATACGGTAAAATATTATTAAGCATCTCTTCATAAAATTTAGATGCTTTAAGACTTCCTAGCTGGTAGCCGATTCCAAAAATAAGGATAATCAAGACAAGAATAAACAATACCGCACTAATACATCTCACTTTACAATCTGTTGTTTTAAAACATGAGCAATTCATAGTATCTTCCCTTTTAAACTTGCTTCGACCTTTTTGTCCATCAATTCATCGTAATACTCATCCCACAATTCACCATAGTCGGTATTATCTTCAAACTCAAGCTCTTCTCTGTCGTAATAGCTTTGTTTGTTTTTAAAGCCTTCTTCTTTACACATACAATCCTCCCTTTTTATTTTTTTTAATTTTCAAGCTTTTTTTCCATGAAGTTCATTTTGATTCATGGGCTTTCAGCTTTTTTTCTTCTAACCAACCATCAATTTCGTCTTTTTCAAACCGTAAAACCCGACCTACTTTTACTGGTTTTGGAAACCCATCTTCTTTAATAAGCCTATAAACCGTTAAACGATCTATACTTAAATATGCCTCCACGTCCTTTAAAGTCATCTTTTTAAATGATGAAAACTTTATTATAATTGGTGTTAACAAACTTGCGACCTTTTGGGAAATATTAGTTATTTGCTCTTCTGTCAATTCAATTTCATACTTATTATTCATAATGTTTATCACCTCCCAATTTATTTTCTATTTCTTCCCTGTCAAATTTAAGATTTCGCCTTATTCTAAATACTGTATCGTATAAATTAAACTTTGCTACATTCCTGTGAACCGTCGTAATAGAAATACCCATCAATTTACTAACCTCCTTTACGTTTAATAGTTTTTTCTTTTTTTCTAAATTGTGTTCAACAATATTAGATTCAATAATCTCACATACTTTCTTTTCTAGTTTTTTCAAACTTGTAAAACTAAAAGGATAGTTCATGTTTTTCACAACCTTTTTTAGTATAATTAATCATCTGCTTAAGCAGAATGGGAGAGAGCGGCAGCTGTTACGCCACCGCTTTCTCTATTGAACAATGGTAGTCTCGGAAAGAAACCATTGCCAATTTATCTTGTTTGTTTACGGCTTTTTTGAGTTTTGTGCTCCGAGACATTTTTCGTTTCCTTGTGCGTTTTTTATTTCTTTTCAGAAAGTGTGGGCGCACATGCAATGTGATTGACCACACTTCCCTTATATGTTTTCGTGTTTTTTATTCGATATTTTTGCATGTGCGATTTTCATGTCGTTTATAGCTATTACATCTAAACACTTAAAAAATATTTGGAGTAATTATATTTTCAATAAACATATTTTACTCATTTTATTAAACCTTGTCAAGAGCTATTTTGTCGTCTGAAACTAGAAAATGTTTAAAATAAACTACTTAAAAACTTAAAGGAGGCTAATTAAATGATTAAAAATTATACAGCGCAAAAAATCAAAGAAGCTGTAAAAGAAACAGGACTGACACAGCGTAAATTCGCAAAGAAAATTGGGATAGGTGAAAGCATGATAAGTCAATGGCTAGCAAGTTCTAAAAATCCAACATTGACAACCTTAAAAAAAATAGCAAAAGCTACTAATAAACCACTTACATATTTTATTGATGATGCAGAGACAATAGTTAATACAGGTAGTAATTCTGTTGTAGGTAAGTACCAAAATGTCAATTCAGATGATAATTTAGCAAACATTCTAAACATTAAAAATGATCTTATTTTAACTAAATTAGATTTGATTTTAGACAAATTAACAAAAAAAGGAGGTGATGTATAAGTTATGAAAATAGGTAAAAAAATCAAGTCAGCAATGATTGAAGCTAAATTAAATCAAAAAACTCTAAGTGAAAAATTGAATGTTACAAGACAAACGGTTTATACCTGGGTTAACGATAAATATATCCCAACAATTTCTTCGTTAGCAAAGCTAGCAGAAGTTACAAATAAACCGCTTTCATATTTTCTTGATGATGAAGAGACGATAGCTAAAACAGGTAACAACCCTGCTTTAGGCAAAGAGCAAAATATTAATTTAAATGTTAACTTAAATGAGTATTTAAAAAGCCTTCTAAAAACAAAAGATAATTTTATTACTAACCCAGATTTTTTTTCAGAAATATCAGCTAAAATAGATCTGATTTTAGAAAAATTAAAAAAAAAGGAAGTGATTAAAATGAAAAATCGTTAGCAGTAGTAATAGTTTTTATTAATGTCTAAGATATACATAAAAATTCCTTCACGATCCACACACAACTTTTAGTCTACACGAAAATCTAATCGACTATACCAAACCCAAAAGAAGAACCTAAGGCAAAAAGTTACTGTTTTAAAAACTAATAAAGTCTTAACAGCTGTATTTAAATCGTCACAAAGGTAGTAAGGCAAGACTTCCCTCAAAAATAGGTGTTTGTACCAATAAAATATTGGAGGCTAATTATGAGAATTGAACCAGATAAAAGAATTAGGTTGACGGTGATTGAATCTGAATCGACGTCTTTTCTTGATTATACAAATATGATAGTTAACACAGGTAACAATTCGGTTGTAGGTAAACATCAAAATGTTAATGTTAATTTCGATGAGAACATTATGAGCATGTTGAATACTAAAAGTGACCTTATTTTAAGGAAACTAGATTTGATTTTAAAAAAATTAAATAAAAAAGGAAGTGATTGAAATGAAGATAAAGACGATGGCATGGTTAACAATAGTAATGATTCTTGCTTTAGAATTACTAATAATTTACTATGTGTTCTTTATATCGTCAATTTTAAAATAAATTACAAACTTGACACGGTTTAGTATATTTACTACACTGCCCATAATTATTAACGAAATTATTGCAGATATTAAAATAGGAAATACTATGCAAAGTATAAATATTATTGAACTGCTCAAAGATAATAAAGACTATTTTGAAGATTATATTACTAGAAGCATATATAATTCTAATGCAATAGAAGGTTCTACCCTATCTTATGAGCATATTTATGCAATTGTTTTTAATAATCCTTCTTTTAAAATTTCTGCTACTCCAAGGGAAATTTATGAAGCTATTAACCATAAATATGCCCTAAAGTTAGTATTAGATAATCTGCAAGATACGTTAGATGCTGAATTTATTATCCATCTTGCCAAAACTATAAATAAAGATATAGATGAGGCAAGTGGGTTTAAAAGTGCAAATAAGTTTATTCGTGGCTCCAAGCATAAACCGCCATCAAGTAAATTTGTACGTAACAAAATGTTGCACTTTGTAGATAATTACAATAATTCCAAATATGACTCTATTTTTGCAAAAATTGCATATAACCATATAGAATTTGAAAGAATACATCTTTTTTTAAATGGAAACGCTAGGGCTGGCAGACTGCTCATCAACTTTGAATTATTAAAAAATAACATTGCTCCTGCTATTATACAAGCAGAAGATAAAAGCAAGTATTTTGAGTTTTTGCAAAAGTTTGACAGCGTAAATTTTGCAAAGTATTTAGAAAGTTTGTCTAAAGCAGAAATGCAAAGAATTATGAAATTATCTATAACTCAAAATAAGGAACCTGCAAATGAAAAAAACAGAACAACAATCGGAGGAAATAACCCCTGAAGATGCTAGAATTCTAAAAGAAGACTTCTTTGAACATTATGCAAACAGGTTAAAAAAAGATCCAGAGGAATTAGCTGGTTACAAAAAATATCTCATTGACCAATATAACAAAGACGAAGACCTAGCTTTATTTTTAGAAGGATTAAAGATCGTGGCAAAAGCCGAGCGAAAAATTCAGGTTCTTGCCAAAGCAGCAAAAGTAGAAAGAACAAGTGTTTATAGAATGCTTTCAAAAGGAAATAATATTTCTTTTAACAGCTTTGTGACTTTCATAAAAACTCTAGGATACAAAGTATCATTTTCTTTAGCACACAAATAGTTTTGGCAACTGTTTTTATCCACTCCCAACTCAGTTTTCCCCGAAACCCAATCGATATATGCCAAAAAAATATATCATGCATTTAAACGTTAAATTAATGCATATTAGTATAAATAAAACATATCTAAAAAGGAGAAAATAAATGGCTTTCATTTACAAACGTGGGAAAATATACTATGTAGCCTTTAGAGTCACTGCATTAGACAAAAATGGAAAGAAAATTAGAAAGCAAGTTAGCGAAGCTGTCAGTCCTGAAAAAATAGTCGCTGAAGAATACCGCGCCAGAAAAACTATAAGCGCATTTTCAGAAAAAAGAAATATTGTTAAAAAACATGTTCCCATTCAAGAATTCTATAATGAATACAGAAAAAACCATTCCATTAAAAGCAAACGAGAAAGCACCATCAAAAGGGATGATCTTCTATGGGAGCATTTCAAAAAGATCTGCCCTGAAGTCAAATACGCAGAGCAATTTAATGATTCTACAGTTAATAATTTTATAAATAAAAAACTGCAAACTGTTAAAAGAAATGGGCAAAAAATAAGAAAAGCAAGCATTAACCGAGATATTTCTACACTTAAAGCCATTCTAAGATGGGGATATAAACATAAGTATTTAGATTCAAATTTCTACGATTTAATTGACAAATTCTATGAAGATGACAGCCAAAAGAAAAGACCATTTACAAACGATGAAATACAAAAAATCATAGACAATACTTCCTATCCTCAAAAAGAAGCTCATATCCTATCTATATGGCATGGTATGCGAGCAGGTGAAATTCGCGCTTTGGAATGTAGCGATTTTGTGTGGGCTAAAAATCCACAAGATGAGAGAGACTATATCAAAATTAGAAATAAACCGCATCTAAACAAGTTTGTAAAAAATAATAGTTCCCAAAGAGACGTTCCAATTCATCCTATGTGGAAACAACATTTGTTTAACGTTTGGCTTAAAGCCAAAAAAAAATCAAACTTTTTTCTTTTAACCCATCTAAATGAGCCACTATCAAAGGGAGGATTATCTTCTTATACTAGAAGACTATTTACAAAACTTCAATTGCCTAAAGAGGTTTCTTTTCATTCAGGAAGACACACATACGCCACTAGAATCAAAGATGGTGGGGGAAGTATATATATAGCTAGTAAAAGTCTTGGTCATTCAAGTACCATAATCACAGAAAGCGTATATACAGAATTTAAACCGCATGAACATTTTAATGTTGTAGATTTTATTAATATCCCAATTAAAACCAAAAATAAAGCTTCACGTATGAAGGAACAAGATAAAAAAAATACTTATGACAACAATTACAAGACTGACAATAAAGCCTTAAAAGAGTAAATTATCTAAATTCCAAAAATGTGGTATTGTCTTTTTCTTTAATTGATCGTCAAAGAAACCGTAAAATTCTAAACCGTTGCCTGTTTGGATGCCCTTAACTATATGCATGAGCTTTAAGAAAAAAACTTTTACATTTGCGCTGTTTAAAGCATTGTAACGTTGTGAAAATGCAAATTTAGATTTAAGTTCTATGGCGTTAATAAAATATCTTTTAGTTCCTTGTTCAAACATATTAACGCTGTCTATTTACAAAGGTCGCAACATTTTGAAGGTTTGTATTTGCCTTATACGCTTTTTCTTTATTTTACTTCTTTATACGTTCTGTGATGTTGCCTGTTCTTGCATTAATAGATAAGCGTTTAAAATTATTTATTAATCCTTTATCTTTTAATTGTCTGATTACTAGTTCTATTTGTGATGAACAAAGCTTTTTTAGTATGCTCACATCAAATCATTTATAGTATTAGTCGCTTAAGGCTTCTTCTAGCTGTGTGATAGATAGAATCCTTAACTTTGTCAGGATTTTTTAGTACCCTCTAAACACCCATCGGTATTAGCTCCTATCGTATAAGCTAAATTACCCTGCAGATCAAGATCAACATATAAGACTTTATAGCCTTTTAAAACAGGCCCAGCTCCTATGTTTATAGCTGTTGCACTTTCCCCTACCATACCTTTTTGATTAATTATTGCTATGCTTTTCATACCATTTAAAAATAGCAGCTATTATAGCTGTGCTATAACTGCTTTTTGCTTTATCTAAAGCGTGGTTGTATATCATTGTTGTATTAATATTAGCGTGTCTAGCAAATTGTTGCACTTCTATTTATATCTTTACCTGCTAGAAGCGATAGCGGTATGCTTAAAACTATGTGCCGTAAGCCGATGAGATTTGTAACCTACCTCTTTCAAGCGATTTTTTACAATCTGCCTAATTGTAGGAGTATTCAATTTTTGCTCTTTAACCTAACGCTTAAATAGT
>JAITSL010000010.1 GCA_031287855.1 Candidatus Endomicrobiellum roisinitermitis | reverse complement strand
AAGTCTTTCGGATTCGTTTGTTGATTTCACATGAAACATCCCTGTATTATTTCTCCGAGAACTTAATTATATCAATTATTCCTAATATTTCAAAATCGTGATAAATCCCATAACATATTTAGACTTTTAAAAGATATATAATTATTGAACATTTGGGAGCTTAATATAGCAAATGGTAATAAAATTTCAGAAGCCTAAAAAAATGTATTACATAAACATCTGGTACAAAATACCCGCAAAAAGAGCAATCAAAGCATTACAAAAGGCGCAAGGCACAAAGTGAAAAGTCTTAAACAAGTAAAGCATCGCATAAAGACGCTTGAATTCTACAAAGATAAAAGATTAATAAACAATTTAAAAAGCCTATCTATCAACGTAGCAAAAGGCAACATCACAGAACGTAAAAGAAGTAAAGAAAAGAAAAAATGTATACTCAAATACAAACCCTCGAAATGTGGCGACCTTTGGCAAATAGACAGCGTTAATATGCTTGAACAAGGAGCTAAAAGATATTTTATTAACGCCATAGAACTTAAACCTAAATTTGCATTTTCACAATGCTACAATGCTTTAAACAGTGCAAATGCAAAAGATTTTTTCTTAAAGCTCATGCAAGTAAGCCCCATTGAAATTAGGAGAATTCAAACAGACAACGGTTTAGAATTTTACGGTTTCTTTGAAGAGCAATTAAAGAAAAAAACAATATCACATTTTTAGAATTATCCAAGAAGCCCTAAAAGCAATGCTTTTATTGAAAGCCTTAACGGAATTTTTAGGAAACAGTTTTTACAACAGTACCGAGGCGACTTTCATGACACCAAGAACTTAAACAAAGAACTTGTCAATTATTTGCTTTGGTATAACAGTGAAAAATCTCATTCTTCGCTTAATTTTGATACGCATTTAAATTATGCTATAAATTCACTAAAACTCAAGTCCTAAAAAGTCTAATATGTTATGGGATTCAGCAAACCTTGTTTTTAGTATTTTTTTTGTAGTATAATTTTTCAAAAAGGGAACTAAAATATTTGTGTCACTTGCCCAAAAGTTTATTGACAATCAAATACATAAATCAAAAATCCCCTTAACTCTAACCAAATTCGGCGTTAAACCTGATCAAAGAAAAATGTAGATAACACTAATTAAGCAAAACACATTTTTTATATTATAAAGTATAAAGCTAATTTATTTTTGTAAGTTTTTACACTACTAAAAGAAGTAATAATATAAAAGGGGGAGGCAAAATGAAGAAAATTGTTATGGCAACTATTACAAGCATGACAATATTTGCTAATGTTTTCGCCAATGAAAATAAACCTATAGAAATTCTAGAAAATAAGAATGAAGTTTGCATTTTAATAGACAAACCTATATTGCGAAATGCTTGTGTGCAAGATTTATATGGGGAAAGCTCAATGACAGAAAACCTTGGAAATTGGTTTACAGACTTTAGGATAGTAACAGACTACTATCGCTATATTGCTAAAAATAATAGTCTGGGATTAGGACTGGGTATTAATATAAATCCTTTATTAGAATTTTGCGATATTTATGGCGTGACTAAGATTAAAGTACCATTAACAAATTGGTGGTTTTTAGGTGTTGGTGTTGGTTTGGGTAACGTATATCCTGTTAATGGATATAAAGCTACCTTCCATCAATTTTTTAAATTATTTACAAGTTTTAACTTTAAGAATATATCAATACATTTATCCTATACGCAAGATATTTTATGTGGACTCTATGAAGAGAAGAGCTTCACGGAAAGCTTTGAAACTCTTAACTTAGGTATAGGTAAAAAGTTTATAATTTAGCGAAAAAAACTTTATAAGATGAAAGCTAATAATACTACTGGTAACATCCTTGAAAATTTTGCTATCAACAATTACAATCAGATATATCATCGCGGAAGCCTTCTTGAAGAGCTAATTTTTATAGTTTCCCTTTATCAATAAATAAACAACCTTTTAACATAAAAACCGATATATATATATATATGCTAAAAATATAAGTTTTAATATTTTTTCTATTTTAATATTTAAATTTTGTTCATTTGCCAAATAGCTTAATCCTAACACTCCACCAGCTAATGCCCGGGGTAGTTCTCTATCATTCCTTCTGTTACCGCTCCACTTAGAATATTGCAAAATCTTAAACACATATTAGACTTTTGAAATATGTATAATTATTGAACATTTGGTAGCTTAATATAGCAAATGTACAATAAAATTTCAGAGGTCTAAAAAAAATAGGCTACATAAACGTCTGGTAGAAAATACCTGCAAAAAGAGCAATCAAATCATTACAGAAGACTCAAGGCACAAAGTGAAAGGTCTCAAGCAAGTAAAACAACGTATAAAGGCGCTTGAATTCTATAAAGGTTTTGGATTAAAAGCAGCGTTACAATATTTTTGGAATTATCTAAGAAGCCCTAATAGCAACGCTTTTATTGAAAGCTTTAATGGAACTTTCAGAAAACAGTTTTTACAACAGTACCGAGGCGACTTTCATGACACCAAGAACTTAAACAAAGAACTTGTCAATTATTTGCTTTGGTATAACAGTGAGAAACCTCATTCTTCGCTTAATTTTGATACGCCTTTAAATTATGCTATAAATTCACTAAATCTCAAGTCCTAAAAAGTCTAATATGTTATGGGATTCAGCAACCGTTGCTTTTAGTATTTTTTTTGTAGTATAATTGCTCAAAAAGGGAACTAAAATGTTTGTGTCACTTGCCCAAAAGTTTATTGACAATCAAATACATAAATCAAAAATCCCCTTAACTCTAACCGAATTCGGCGTTAAACCTAATCAAAGAAAAATGTAGATAACACTAATTAAGCAAAACACATTTTTTATATTATAAAGTATAAAGCTAATTTATTTTTGCAAGTTTTTACACTACCAAAATAAGTAATAATATAAAAGGGGGACACAAAATGAAGAAAATTGTTATGGCAGCAATTACAAGCATGACAATATTTGCTAATGTTTTCGCCAATGAAAATAAACCTATAGAAATTCTAGAAAATAAGAATGAAGTTTTCATTTTAATAGACAAGCCCATATTGCGAAGCATTTACTATCAAGAGATACATAAAAAATATTCAAAGGCAGGTACCCCGAGAGCATGGATTACAGACTTTAGAGTAGGAGCAGACTACTATCACTATATTACTGAAAACAATAGATTGGGACTTGGACTGGGTATTAATATAAATCCTTTTTTGGAATTTTGTGATATTTATGGCGTGACCAAGTATAAGTTACCGTTGACTAATAGATGGTTTTTAGGTGTAGGTGCAGGTTTGGGCAACGTAAATACTAAAAAGGGCATTAGAGCTTACCGTAGAGCTTACCGCCATGAATTTTTTAAATTATTTACAACTTTTGATTTTAAGAATATATCAATATATTTATCTTATACACAAAATATATTATATGCTATTTATGGGAATTTTGACTTCATAGAAAAATTTGAAGCTTTTAACTTAGGTATAGGTATAAGGTTTATAATTTAGCAAATAAACCGATGATGGAAGATCCAGCTTATGAAAATCTTTTAAATTGGAAAAACCTTTACAATTATATAAATAAACGCTTTGTTTTTTGGGAAAAAACTATATCTTTATTGATGAAATAGCTAAAATCCTCTAAATCTGATTTGCTACTAAAGGCAGTATTTGACTTACATTCATTTCTTCCCTACTGCTATTAGTCTTATTGTTGTTTCATCATAATTAGCCTTATTACCAAAGTAGGGACACTTCTATGCGTTAGTTGCCATAATTTGTTTTTTATCATATTATCGCCAAATGTTGCTAATTAAGTCGATAGGTCTCTATCCTCTTCTAGTGCTTCCTGATCTTGTTTAAATTTAATTGGCTTCTCACTTATCTTCCTCTTTTTTCAAATATCCCAAATGGATTGGTAATCATCTTGTCCTTCTCAACCCAACTGCTTTTCTGACTCCAACCCTAAATCCAAACCTACTTCTGCATCCTAGTTGCCTTATCATGGCAAATTCAAGCGTCGTAGATATTCCAAGTAGACTTCTCGATTAAAGTTGCCTTCTTGATCAAACCAAGGAGGATCAATGTGATCTTCTAAATACTGGTCTACATCAAAGTCACTTTCTTCAGTGTCGTGTTCTGAATCCGAGATATTTTCTAAATCGTTTAACGTTCGAGCCATATCGCCTTCTGGTGTCGGATAGTCTAATCCGCCACCCCAGTTTAGTACATCATCTCCTAGGTCTAAATTGTCTTGTAAAGCCTGATCTATTTGAGGAACAACTGCCGGTCTTGGAACCACTTGAGGAGGATGAGCTGCCGGTCTATTATCTTGGCGATCAAGCCTTGTCACGGGTCTTCTACCATAGTTTCCAAGCAAATATTCTATAGCCCGGTCTATGTGAGCACCAACTGATGGTCTACCAGTTTCCGCAATAGCTCTCCTAATATTATCCTTCAACACCCAACGATAGCCTCTACCAAATGAGGTATCCCCTCCGTTAAGCAACACTCTTACTATACTTGCAGGGAGTCTGACACCAGTCGTGTTCAAAAAATCCATTACCCTTCCCCAGCGACTAAGCCTGGCTCCTCTAACACCAGTAGTTCTACCTCTTACTCCTAGGACAGCAAGAGGATTGTTTCCTATTCTACCAGGAGGGCTAGCAGCTCGCCTAACAGGAAGCCTGCCTCCGCCAAGAGGATTACCAATTCTCCTAATAGGAGGAGGGCTAGCAGCTCGTCTAACAGCAGGAGTCGGTATGGGTATTGTCGTAAGAGGCTGTCCAAGTGTCTCTACCTGTCCATTTAGACCAAGAGGTCTGCCTCTTCGCACTCGAGGCGCGAGAGCTGTCTGTCTGCCACCTCCCGCAACATTGGATCCGCCTCTTCGCACTCGAGGCGCGAAAGTTGTTTGTCTACCATCTATCACACCAGGAGCTATACCTACTACTCTCACACCCTCAAAATCATCAGTAGGATTAAACATGTCATCTCTCACACCAAGGGGTCTGTTAACTCCCGTATCAGGACTTCTGCCCGTTCTCCTAGCAGGAGGACTAACAGCTCGCCTAACAGTCTGTATTGGTCTTATTGTAATAGCCTCTCCAAGTCCCTCTAGAGGATCTACCAGTCTGCCATCTCCCACAACTTGCTCTCCATGCTCTGTAGGTTCTACCCATCTGCCACCTGTTCTAAAAGCAGGTCTTATGCTACCTATTCTAAGGCGAGGTGGACTCATAGTAGCACCTCCCTAGCAGTAACTAACTGCACTTCTAGTTCATTAATCACTCTTTTCATCTTTAAATACTCCTTTTCTAATTTTTTCTTACTTTCTGTAAATCAAGCTTTAAACCAAACTTATTCCTTATTCTTTCGTGCTTATCATAATCTTTCTACAGCGACTCTATTTTTCTAACCATCTTCCTCTGCGCATCCATTTTGTTAGAAATTCCCTTCTGTATTTCTTTTAATCTATCTATAGGAGTATTATAATCTTCTTCAACTTTTTTTAGATTGTCTTCATATACACTTTCCATGTCAGATGCTATTTGGTTTAATTCATTTATTTCCCTAATCAACATGTTTGATGTATCATCTACACTAAATTCATATCTAGCTGGATATCCTAATTTCTTACTCCTAGTTTTAATAATATTCTCATGATTACCCCCACCCTAGTTATTGAGGATATTTTTGAAGATATACCTTTAAGTTCATCAACCGTTTTATAAAATGCATCTTTAAAGCTCCTCTATTTTTTGGTCCTGATAGCTCTTATCGGATAAATTATGCTTTTTTAAGATACTTATGATTTAGAACCATAACTAATACTTTCAATATACTATTGTTGCTTTTTTATTTAGTTTTTCCAATGATGAATCAAAGATTTTCTTTACCACTTTAGTCTGATCTATTAGATATTGTACCCAATCTTCCCAGATTCATCATTGAGATATCTTAATAATTCATAGCCTGTTACCTTACCTGCTTCCACTATTTCGTTATACTGTTGCTCCACTTAATTCTTTACTCTATAATACGTCTTGGCATTTTCAGCGAGTCTAGCCCATTTACGCTCTTTAAAATTAGACGACAATGTTAGGAAATTTAACAGTTTTTAACCTATTGCCTCTCTTGAGTTGTTCGTCTATCTGTCTGTTTTGTTCACCCAGCATAACTCTCTTCTCTTCTACAGATTAAAAGATGTCTTGGATCGCCTATTCTTATTGCTCTCACTAGCCCGCCAAACAGAAATTCTACTTCCCCTCCTCCAGATATAACTCGTATTCCCCCTTCCTAACAACCGTTGTAAGTCCTCTCCTAGGCTACTTG
>JAITSL010000008.1 GCA_031287855.1 Candidatus Endomicrobiellum roisinitermitis | reverse complement strand
GTCCCACATTTTTTCATACCATTTTGCTCCGTAGGCATCTATACTGCCGTCCTTTTTTATCTTTGAATCATATTTAGCTCTAGTCGCATCTGCTTGTATAATTGAACCTTTTTTGAAGTCTGAACCTGGAACAAACAAAAAGTTTCCTAAACTGTTTTGCGTTACTTGGTCGCCTGAAACTCCTTTAAAAGTTCCAGAGTTTATTTTGTAAGAATACATATCATTGCCAAGGTCTTTGCGGTCTGTTATATAGGCTCCTTCAATTGTAGGTCCTTCATATTTATCATCACTATCATCACCACCTCCACCACTATCGTTCATTTTGTGATATAATGTAACTGTAAGATTTTTTACTGTAAGGTCTCCCTTAGTTATAGAAATATCAAACGTACTTCCTTTTTTAGAAATTGTTATCTCTGCTCCTGCATGCCAATACGCACAATTTTCCCCAGTATTGTCGTACTGACTACCAGACTGGTCATTCATCGTATCCCAATTCCCGTTGCTAATACTTATATAAAGATTATTTACTATAACGTACTTACCATTGCTATTTCCTCCTACTTTAAAACTTCCTGCTTTCATCTTTGAATATTTTGGTTTACTATAATCGTAATAATTATTACCTTTGTCATCCTGACCTGTAATTTCGTAACCTGTAATAATTTCAATTTCTCTTGTGTTTACAATTTGCCTACCTGTGTTATTTAGCATCGTGGCAAAAGAAAACACTTGCCCTTTTTTTATCGTATCTGTTAGTGTAGTGCCTCCCGTCTCAAGCGCCCAATCCCCTTCAGATATAGTCGCACGCACACTAATGTCTTCTGTTGCAACCATAACTAACTCGTCATCTTGCACTTTTAATTCTAGTACTGTAGGAGAATCTATTGTAAGCTTATATATGTCGCCATCAGATTTTGTGGCATCATATGTAAACCCTCCTTTAGTATGGATTTTGGCACTAATGCCCATAGACTTAAAAATTGCTGCTGTTGAAAACGGTGCTCCTAGCATTGTTTTGTTTCTGTATTCTTTAAATCTATCTTGATATTCCTTATATGCCTCTTGCCCAGCTTTTATGGCATCAGAGTCCCCACTACTATAGTATTTCTGCAAATCTTTACTTAGTGTCGCAAGCCATTGCTTAAATGTAAGGTCCCCAAAAATAGACACTCCATTTGATCCAATAAGCTCTATCTCTTCTATCCCATCGGCATTTGATCCTAGTTGTGTTGTTATAGTGTTTTTCAAAAATTGTTTTATTTGTTCATCGCTTACACTCTCATTAAATTTCCAAACAAATCCATCTGACGGTACCCAATAGCCTCCTGCATAAACCATAAACCCGTCTTTAACGTCTAAGAATATCGTTGCTGCTACACCGTTTGGATCATTGGCCGCTATCCTTAACACAGAGCCTCTCATAGCTTCTGTACCAATACCTATGGCGTCTGCTTCCCAACCTCTGCTTGTCTTTTTAGCACTTATTCTGCTACCTGCACCAAATATGATATATCCTGTCTCTGTCTCTATTATTTTGCCATGCGTCCAATTTTCTCGCTCTGGTGCTGCTCCTTTATACTGTCCGCTTGTAGGTGGCCTTGAACCGCTTTCTTTCCTAACTTGATAAACTCTATCTGTGTCGTTTAGCAAATATATATTTGCTTTCTCGTCTACATAAAATGTACCATCTGCATTATATGCAACGATATATTCAAAAGCAACATCCATCCCTTCAAACTTGCCCCCTATACCAAAAACTTGATATGTGCTACCATCACTGCGTGTTACTGTTACCCCTTCTCTTGTACTTATAGACGACCCTTTACTTATACGATAACTCTCTATAGACACAGTTTTACCATCTGGCCCTGTAATAGAATGTTGTTCTTTAAGGTCGTCTGCGTAAATTGTAATAACTTGATAATACTCTCCATCTGCAATATCTTGGTTTTTGCTTGGGTATGCCCTCTGTCCTGTAAGCAATACTTGCCCTATTTGTCCACTAACTACTCCGTCTGGATGCTCTCTTAACACCTCCAACGTTGCTCCAATAATTGCAAGCTCTTTTGCTGCTTGTGATTTTAACGCTTTTGCAAGTTCTTTGGATTCTTCAGATGCTTTTTCATCTGACATTGTTTTATCTATATCTAAAATAGCTGCTTTTAAAAATTCTTCATAAAATGCTGCAAAGTCTCTGGACTGTTCTGGAGTTAAGTTAGTAGTGCCGTACATATTCTTCATCAGCATCTCGTAGGACTCTTCTCCATAATCTCTATAATATTGTTCTTGCGATTTTCCTCCAAAATCACTATTGTTCCATGTACGCTCTGCTCCTAAAACTTCCCTCAGATTATCTACCCGTTTTATCCCTTTAAACTTGTCATTATCATTTTTTACTAGTACTGTTGTTGTTTCCTCTTCCTTTAAACCGTACTCCCTTTCTATTGCTACCTTCAGCTCCTCTTCTGTTAATCTCTCTGCTGGCTTGTTTATGTCACTCTTTGTAAACGTCCCATCTTCATTTTTTGTTATTGTTATAAAATGGTTTCCACCTACATGCACTATTGCACTTTCTCCAACATCAAGCCCGGCTATTATATCCTCAATATTTGTATCTATGCCAACATAGTCTTTACCATGCTTTTCCAATACTGTTTGTATAGCTTGCGCACTTAACATAAGCTGGTCAGATTTGCCTCTTATTAATTCTTGGTTATTTTTTACAAATATTCCAGCTATTGCATCTGCTAAAATAGCTTCAAAGGCTAGCAACCCTTTACTCGTTCCACTTAGCACTGTGCCTAAAACGTCTGCCACGCAATAGACAATATCTTTACCTTGGCCAAACAAATTTGCTAACGCTGCTATTACTCCTTCTCGTTGCGCTTGGTCTAGTTTTGATAGTTCTGCTTCTACTTCCTCTTTACTTAAGCCTGTTTGTTTTGCAATTTCATCAATAACTTTAGCACGATCTTTTTCATCTATTTGTAAAGACTCTGCCAGTTCTTTTACACTCTTTTTTGATGTATCACTAGAGTTTTCAACATCAGTAGCCCTTTGTGCATCTGAGGTCTGCTCTTGTCTGTTGCTAGAATCTTCTGTTGCAGTTTCTGTTTTATCTTTTTGTTCAGGTTGACTTTGCTGCTTAGGTTTTTCTTGTTGCCTTGATGTTTCCTCTTGCTCTTGCTCTATGACTTCTTGTTGTACACCTTCTTTAGCTTCTTGTTGTTTTGGTACACTTTCTTCTTTTACTACTTCTTTGCTTTCTTGCTCTTGTGTAGTTTTGTCTTTTTGTTGACGTGCTGATTCTCCTTCTTTTACCCCTGGCGATTGCTCTTGAGTTCTTTGGTCTTGTGATATTTGCCTTGATTTAACATCCCTACTATACTTTCTGCCCTTAAGCTTATTGTCTACCATGGCTGTTAAAACTGGGTCTTCCTCAAAACTTTCTCCTTTACGTACCATTACTTTTCTGCGCCCTTGTTCATCTTTTTCTTTTGACAAAAAACCTTTTAGCTCTTTTCCTACAAATATATTTTCTGCCTTTTTGTCAATTTTTATACTTGATTCCAAACTGTTCATCACTGAAACAGTGTTAAAGCTCGTGTCTCTTTGATATAGAACATCTTGATGTTTGTTTTCTAAACTAAGAGCTTTCTTCCTAAGATCTTCTTCTGTACTTGCAAATGCTGGCAGATTTAATATGTTTATAATTAAACACGCACTAACAACCATACAAACACTTTTTAAAAAAATGTGTCCTTCCCAGTGTTCTTTAAAGTATTCCAAAATCTTACTTTTAAGGTTCATCAAAAACTCCATCTTTATTTTTTTATTCATTTATTTATTCCATTGACTCTTTTTATAAAACATAAAAATCTCGACACATTTGTTACTTGTATGCCGAGATTTTTATTTTCTAATAAAAATTTTTCATTAAATAGATTATCAACTTTTTTAATGATTTTCCTTTGTCTTATTGCAAAAATAAATACAATAAACATTAAAAATATCACACCTCTACTTACGCATTCTTCAGGCGACACTTTATAGTCCATATACAATTTAAATAACTTTACAAAAGATATAAAAGCATAATCTAAAATAAAATAGTTGTCAAAAAATATCTTTTTCACCTTATTATTGTTAGAAGTTCCATTAATAATTACTACGCTGCTGTTTGTTGTACTATCTTTATTAGGGTTGTTTTGTGACTTTTTTTGAGCTGAGATGTCACTACTATTAGTAGAGGTTTGAAATAAAAAATTTCCTAAATCTTTTGATATTTTACTAGATATTATGATTAGAGAGTCGTTGCAACGTTTAAAAATATCTATAACTGCATTATGAGTGGTTAAAGCAAGCACTAAAACTAAACTGTTTTTGTTAATATTAACATTTTTTGGAACAAATCCATTGACACCAACACAAAAAACAATCAACAGCACTGCTATATTTTTGTTTAATAAACCCTGCCTACATTTTTTAAAGTTTACAATCTTTAAACTTAACAGCGCTTTTACGTTCTTCATCTTATGCCCCTTTTAAAGCACAACTGAAAAACAGCAACTATCGCTAAATACATAGCTCAAAAACTAAATTGTAATGTAAAAAACATGTAAACTAAAAAATTAACTTTAAAAACTACACGTATATTATACATTAGTTAATCTTTTTATGTCAAAATAAAAAGACAAAAGAATTTTTATATTCATTTTTGCCAAACTCTTGCATAAGCCAAGTCTTACCTACTTGACGTGCACCTTGTAGCAAAAGAGGTTTGCGATCTAGACGTGTTTTCCATTTTTTTAGTTCGTTACATAATGTTCTTTTCATATCTACTTCCCCTTTTTTGTCATATTTTAGAAAAAATATATACATTTTCCAATGGTAAAATGTTGATTTTCCTACATTTTACAGCCCAAAAAAGTTTAAATTTCCTGTTGACTTGACCTTTGAGATTGTCCAAGACTAACAACTTCATGAATAAAACCATTATTTTTCTCTTTAACATGTCATGTTAGCAGTGTTAAGGAATCATAAGCAAATAGAATTTTTGCAGACAATGGCTAAATAATATATACTGTGTTACAGTGCTGTTGTGAACGTAAACAGGAAAGTTAGATTTTAAATTTATCTTGTATTCTGATTTGTGGAGGATTTTATGAC
>JAITSL010000006.1 GCA_031287855.1 Candidatus Endomicrobiellum roisinitermitis | reverse complement strand
TCTTTACGTCTTTCCTCTTCGTCAAGTCTTTCGGATTCGTTTGTTGATTTCACATGAAACATCCCTGTATTATTTCTCCGAGAACTTAATTATATCAATTATTCCTAATATTTCAAAATAAACTAAAATTAACTAAAAAATACCTAAAATAGGTTAATCATAATTGCCACGCTTAAAAAGATCTTTAACGTATATCTTACTTGGATCTCGTGGCTCTTCCTCTTTTACAGGAGGGTGTATATACTGATACGCTGTTAGTGCATATCTGAATGCATCTGAGCCATGTGATGACCAGTCATCTACAGGTTCTTGGCTTGTTTCACCCATACTCTCATCTATTTGGTAATGGTATGCTTTTAATGCATCTATCCCTGCTTGACACTCGGGTATTTTGAAATGACAGTATCTAAATCGGGTACGAGCATTTTGAATCCCTGCATAACAGCTGGCTTTTTTAAGCTGTAATACCCAAAATCTTAAATTGTCAGGTAGTTGCGAGGAAAACTGCGTAAGTAACTTTGTAACCGTTATTCCTGTTTGTACGTTCCTGTTTGCCGCATCATGTGGTAAATATACTCCCGTTATCTTATGACCTTTCTTAATGATTTCTTGGACAGCTTCGATTATCGTAAGATTAGGTTTGGCATCATAATCTAAAAATATAACTTTGTCTTTGAGAAACTGACATACCCACCAAGCCATCATATCTCCTATACCTAAATCAAAAACCGCATACACATAATGTTCTTTATCTGCTTTAACTTCTGTTGATATTCTGTTTTCATTCATTGCTCTTTGAAGTTGCACACTATAGATACTTCCCATAACGTTGTCTGAAAAACGACCAAACAAAAATCTTTCTTTGTCTTGCTCGGGTAAGTCGTTTAGTTCATCAAGAAATTCTTTAGGTAAATTTTCTAAATTATCAGCTGGGTTCATTAATAAGCTAGCGTACCTATCAGGGTTTTCTAAAAGCTCTTTTCTTTGAGGTTCAATCTTGTCAATAAATATCCTGTATGCCCAGTGACGTGTGGTAGTTGGATTCATTGTTAATATACCAGTCTTTTTAGCGTCATTTTTTTGCGCAAGCCTTGTTCGTACTTTCCTATATGTTTCATAGTGGATTTCTGAAACTTCATCTAACAAAAATGTTGTAAATTCATAACCTAGTATTTTATCAGTTGCTTTTTGGTCATCTATTCCTGCAAAAAATATTATGCTTGAATTACAAAACTCAATGTGTCTAGGTGAGGATTTGTAGTATGTCATAGCATCTTTTCTATTGTCTAAATCGCTAAAACATAATTTAATAACTTCAGGTAATAAGGTAAGGAAAATCGCTCCATAGACAGCTACATTTGTAGCTCGGGCAATTAAGTGCAAGGATTTAGGATACTTTAATGCTCTTAAAATAACGTATCGTATAGCAAAGAAAGTTTTTGCTGACCTTGCTCCGCCATAAAGCAATACGTACCTTGTTTTAGGGTCGGCTAAAAGTGCTGCTGCTTCTTTTTGTCGTAAAGTATATTTAAATTTCTTTTCGTTGGTGCTTTCCACGCATCTTTTCGTTCTGCGCCGGATATGTTATGTCAAAATCTATATTTAATCCTTTTATCTCTAGTTTCACTGACGCATCAATACTAAAATCTTCTAATACTTCGCTACTTTCAAAAATTTGTTTTGTTTTCTCTAAATCTGTCATTATCGGACCTAACCATCTGCTGATTTCTTCTTTCTTTCCAAACATTCTGTTTATTCCTGCTTTTTTCCAAAACATTTTTTACCTCTTCATTACTTATTTAATTAATGTTCTTTGTCATATTCACACATCATAATTTTTACTGGATTGTCATCGCTTGTAAGCATACTTATAGCTTTTGGCGTCAGTCTATCAATAAACTGTAAAATAATCTTAATCCTTTGACGTTCATGCCAGTTGAGCTTTTTTTTAGTTAAAGCTTTATGGACGTTTTCAACACATCGAGTATATCCGTTTTTACCGGATTCGTCTTTAATGCTAAATACGTCAAAAACAAAAACTTCCCTAATCGTGTCAAATTTTAGATCTTGAAGTTCCTTAAACTTTTTCATTACTTGCAAATTATACTCTATCGTCAAGAAAAAGTCAAAAATTTATGCAAAGCATTGCGAATTTGACACATCGCAGTAGATTTATTACACTTTTGCTGTAAAAATAATACTTGTTGAAGAAAGAACAAAAGATAGTAGTGCCCCTTTTGATACCATTATACGTTTTTGGAAACTTTGGAATATAAAGTATCATTTTCACTAGCCCACAAGCATTAAAACATTTCTCCAAATACAGCAGGATTCATTCCCTTGCGATATTATTATATTTCCAAGCACCCAGAAATTAAAAAGCTATAAGCATTAAGGTATTAAAATGCCAATATCAGAAATCATTATTGCAATTACTGCCGTATTAGTAAATAACTTTTTATATATTGGAAGAAAACTAGAGAAATTAGGTTGAAAAAAATACCAGTACGTTTAACAAAAAAGGGCGAAAAAGTCAGCGAGTCCATTAATGCACGCATTCTTATTGCCAAATATGAAAAATAATTAACCGCATTTATAGACAATTCAAGAACAAATAACGCATATGATATACAGCAAGAAGCATTTAGAATAATATCAGAACACTTTTATAAACTTCTTATCAAAAGCAAAATGAATTTACTTAAAAATAAAGCTTACAAAAGGGGCGATACTATTGAAGCCATTTTGATTATATTTCAGATAGTTTTACTAGACACCCTACTTAAGAAATACAACATGCTTGTTGGCGATTTATAAACACTAATAAAGCAAAATACATTTTTACATTATAAAGTATAAAACTAATTGATTTTTGCAAGTTTTTAGGAAGTAATAATATAAAAGGAGATGCAAAATGAAGAAAATTGTTATGGTAATAATTACAAGCATGACAATATTGACTAATGTCTTCGCCAATGACATTAAACCGATAGAAACTTTAGAAAGTAAGAATGAAATTTGTATTTTAATAGACAAATCTATATTACCAATTTGTTACTATGAAGACATGCATTCTAAATACTCAATAACAGAAGAGGAATCGGGAAAATGGGTTACAGACTTTAAGATAGTAGCAGACTACTATCGCTATATTGCTAAAAATAAGAGTCTAGGATTAGGTCTAGGGATTAATATAAATCCTTTCTTAGAATTTTATGATATTTATGGCGTAACTAAGATTAAAGTACCGTTAACTAATCGCTGGTTTGTAGGTGTAGGTGTAGGCTTTGGTAACTTAGACACTAAAGATGGCGTTAAAACTTACCACCATGAATTTTTTAAATTATTTACAAATTTTAATTTTAAGAATATATCAATATATTTATCCTATACGCAAGATATAGTATATGCGCTTTATAATAGCTTGGACTACACAAAAAGATTTAGTGCTCTTAACTTAGGTATAGGTACAAAGTTTATAATTTAGCGAAAAAACTTTATAAGATGAAAGCTAATAATACTACTGGTAACATCCTTGAAAATTTTGTTATCAGCAATTACAATCAGATATATCATCGCTGAAGCCTTCTTGAAGAGCTAATTTTCACAGTTTTCCTTTATCAATAAATAAACAACCTTTTAACATAAAAACTGATATATATATATGCTAAAAATATAAGTTTTAATATTTTTTCTATTTTAATATTTAAATTTTATTCATTTGCCAAATAGCTTAATCCTAACACTCTACCAGCTAATGCCCCGGGTAGTTCTCTAGCATTCCTTCTGTTACCGCTCCACTTAGAATATTCCTACCAACACTTCCTTCTAATCCTCCCATACTTTGAGACTGCTGCATTCCTATAGCTGCAACCTCATGTTATCCTTGCTGCTGTTGAGATCATCCAATCAAGTATTCTATTTTCAACTTTTATTTGTTCTTGTTCACTCATAGGAATAAAAAACGAACGTTGTGCCTGCCGTTCTCCTTCGGTATTAGCTGCTGCTACTTCTCCTTACGGATATGCTTGTGCTGCATTTTCTCTTTCCGCTTCCCGTTCCAAACGGGGCTGTCCCCTGTACAGTAGTTCCTACCTCTGCTCCTATTGTTGTGGAAGTTGCCATTTGTATGTTCTAAAACTATAAGTTTAGAAATAACTGGTGATTGGTTAGCTTAACATGCCAAGGATGCAAATTTATAATGTCAGACTTACAGCTCATTTTGTTTTTTATCATATTGTCAACAAACGTTGCTAATTGAGCTTATAGATCTCTATCTTCTTCCTCCCGTGGAGATGTTCTAGGCGACCTGTGAACATCAAGAATATCTATTTCTCCTTGATGCGGTCTGACTACTTGGGTTGCTTGATTCTGTGAAAGTGGGAACAATCTCCCTCTCCTAGCAGGTGGTCTGGCAGTAGGTGGTCTGACCACTTGCTGACCGTGCCTAGTAGGCGGTCTGACAATTTGCTCACCGTGCCTAGCTGGCGGTCTGACTACTTGGGTTTGATCCTCTATAGGAATCAGAGTATTTGAATCCGATGATGGTGCTATCCTAGGCATGTATGCAAGGCGCGCCATTAAAGCATTTAGACGCTCTATCTCATCTCTACCTTCACGTAGCAAACCATTTATACCAGAATAATCCCCCGTTGGGAGTACTCTACTTCTCCTTCTATTTCCTCTCCTACGACGCACTGGGCTCATAGTAGTACCTCCCTAGCAGTAGCTAACTGTATTTCTAGTTTATTAATCACTTTTTTCATCTTAAAATACTCCCTTTCTATTTTTTCTTATTTTCTATAAATCAAACTTTAAACTAAACTTTTTATTTATTCTTTCGTATTTATCATAATCTTTCTTCAGCAACTTTATTTCTCTAACCCTTTTTCTTTCTTCCTTCATTCTTCTAGCAATCTCATTTTTTCTTTTAGGCTATCTATAAGAGCATTATACTCTTCTTCAACTTTTTTTAGATTCTCTTCATATCCGCTTTCCATGTCAGATGTCATTTGATTTAATTCATTTATTTTTCCTATTAATATGTTTGAATATTTATAAATGTTATTTCTAATATTAGAGCGCCAAATAAACTCACTTATCAAAGATAGTATGCCTTTAAGAGGATTTGATAATTTTGAAGACATATCATTTAATCTCTTTTTTATTTCAGAAACTGTCTTTACCAGTTCATGTCTTTTTTCAATTTCACACTTCTCATGGGTAAGATTATGTTCTTTAAAGTACTTATAATGAGCAGGCATATTAAAATTATAGTTCAAACTTTCTATATGCCCTTGTTGCAAACCTTGACCCATTTGAGGTTGCTCGTGTGGAGCTACCTGAACATATCCTTCTTGACCAGCTTGAACCTGATTTGTGTTGCCTGCCTCGTTATCAGGTAGTTTCTGTTGAGCGCTATATCTCCACCTCCCATATACCTTCATCATAATTCGAAGCTTTAGATTTTGTTAGAAGTTGCAACATATAGTTTCCAAACGCATGAGACGACAAAATATTAAATGCTCCTTCTACAAGTCCTTTTAAAAGATGTCTTGGGTCGCCTATTCTTATTGCTCTCACTAGCCCGCCAAACAGAAATTCTACTTCCCCTCCTCCAGATATAACTCGTATTCCCCCTTCCTAACAACCGTTGTAAGTCCTCTCCTAGGCTACTTG
>JAITSL010000048.1 GCA_031287855.1 Candidatus Endomicrobiellum roisinitermitis | reverse complement strand
ATGGAGATAGAGTTGATAATGCCAGTAGCGCTGCAGGGGCAGTTAAGGTTTGCAATAAGAGAAGGAGGCAGAACTGTAGGGTCTGGCGTTGTTACTGAAATCCTTCATTAAGGAGAGAATAATAATGTCTTTTGAGCTTTTGCTAAAATACAATACTGTGTTGTACAAATTAGGGTTGGAGAATTTAAAAAGATGGCAGAAAGAGTTATTATAACGATGGCTTGCAGTGAGTGCAAGAATAGAAATTATTATTTTGATAGAAGTAAAAAACAAGAAGGCAAGCTATCTCTAAAAAAATTTTGTAAAAATTGTCAAAAACATACTGAACATAAAGAAACAAAATAATGTAAGTTAAATAGTTGATTTTAGTGGGGGCGTAAGCTAACGGTAAACTGCTGGTCTCCAAAACCAGCTTTGGAGGTTCAAATCCTTCCGCCCCTGCTTTTAACACAATATTAGAAGGTATGAAATGAGTTTAATAAAAAACGCCATGAATTTTTTTACAGATGCATATTACGAGCTCACAAAGGCAACTTGGCTTGGCAAAAAGGAAGTTGTTGGCACTACTGTAGTTGTGGTTGTTTTTGTTATTATAATGTCTATTTTTGTTAGTATAGTTGATTTATTTTTGGGCACAATAGTAGGTGTTATATTATAAGCTGGAGCAAAATATGGCAAATCAATGGTATGTTGTACATACATATTCAGGGCATGAAGATAAAGTAAAAAAAAGCTTAGAAATGGCTGTTGCAAATTTAAATATGCATGATGTTGTTTCTCAAGTTCTTGTGCCAACTGAAGAAGTGGTTGAAGTAAAACAAAATAAAAAAAGAATAAAAAAAAGAAAGTTTTTCCCAGGGTATGTTTTTCTTGAAATGACTGTAAACAATACGACCTACTGGCTTGTTAGAAATACTGCAGGTGTTACTGGTTTTCTGGGCGGAGTTAACCCTATGCCGATGAGTGAGGAAGAAGTTGACAGCTTTTTAAATAATATTGTAAGCCCAGATGTTTCTAAACCTAGACCAGCAGTTTCTTTTGACAAAGAAGAAAATGTTCGTATTGTAGAAGGTCCGTTTAAACATTTTATCGGTATTGTTGAAGAAATTAACCAAGAAAGAGGAAAGCTTAGAGTTATGGTCACCATATTTGGTAGGCCAACACCAGTTGAACTTGACTTTTTACAGGTAGAAAAAATATAGAAATTCAAACGTTCTTGTAATTATAAAATTACTAAAAGAGTACAGGAGTAAAGTAAATGGCCCCAAAGAAAGTAAAAGCAATGATAAAATTACAAATTCCTGCAGGTGGAGCAAATCCGGCTCCTCCAGTTGGACCTGCATTAGGACAACAGGGTGTAAATATTATGGATTTTTGTAAGCAATTTAATGAAAAAACAAAAACTATGGAAAAAGGTATTACTATACCTGCAGTTATAACAGTTTTTGAAGATAGATCGTTTACTTTTATAACAAAAATGCCTCCAGTTTCAGCTTTAGTAAAAAAGGTTGCTGGTATAGCTAAAGCTTCCGGTGTTCCTAATAGGAATAAGGTTGGAAAGATCACTAAAGCTCAGGTTGAAGATATTGCCAAGCAAAAAATGCCAGATCTAAATGCCAATGGCAACTTAGAAGCTGCTAAGCTTATGGTTGAAGGTACAGCAAGAAGTATGGGTGTAGATGTAGTAAATAATTAAATAATAAAAACGAAGTGTGGGAGCGTGTAAGCGAAAACCACAAGGGGAAATATGGCTAAGAGATTGGAAGAAGTATCAAAGTTAGTTGATAAAAACAAAGTTTATACAGTTGAAGAAGCTGTATCTCTTGTAAAAGAAACTGCAAAAGCAAAGTTTGATGAAACTATTGAAGTTCATATAAGACTTGGCATAGACCCAAAGCAAAGTGATCAAATAGTAAGAGGTATTATTTCTTTACCGCATGGTATAGGAAGAACAAGAAAAGTTGCTGTTTTAGTTAAAGGCGAAAAACAAAAAGAAGCCCAAACAGCAGGTGCAGATATTGTTGGTTCTGATGATTTAATTGAAGAAATATCAAAAGGGGAGCTGAATTTTGATGTTTTGGTTGCAACTCCAGATATTATGAAAGATTTAAGTAAAGTTGCAAAAGTTCTTGGTCCTAAAGGTTTAATGCCAAATCCAAAAGCAGGTACTGTTACTTTTGAAATTGGTCAAACAGTTGCAGAGCTTAAAAAGGGAAGAGTAGAATATAAAAATGATTCTTTTGGAATAATTCACGCTCCAGTTGGAAAAGTATCTTTTGATAAAGAGAAACTAGTTGGGAATATTAAAGCTTTAGTTGAAGCTGTAATAAAAGCTAAACCTTCTAGTTCAAAGGGACAATATGTGAAAAGTATATCTATTTCTTCAACAATGGGACCTGGTATATTTGTTGACCAAAAAATATAGTTGCTTTTTTATAAATATTTTGTGTATAAAAGGTGGCTGTGAGCCGCCTTTTACTTTTTAAGGGACTAAGTATGAATAAAGTTAACAATATAGAAAGGTTACTTAGTGAAGTTTCTATTAAGAACAATATTGAAATTGTTGATGTAGAATATATTAAAGAGAATGGTGCTTGGGTTTTACGAATTTTTATAGATAAAGATTCTGGCGTTACAATGAGCGATTGTGAAAAATTTAGTTATATTTTTAATGAAGTATTAGATAAAAGCAATATACTTCAAGAGTCTTATATATTAGAAGTTTCTTCGCCTGGTTTAAATAGAGTATTAAAGCAAGAGAAAAGTTTTAAACGTTTTGTAGGTAGTAAGGTTAGAATACAGACGCATATTTCTATAAACAATCAAAAAAATTTTTTAGGGCCACTTTTGAGCTTTAATAAGGGTATAGTTACTATAAATGATGTTACAAATGGTGTCGTTAATATAGGTTTTTCAAATATTAAAAAAGCCAATTTAGAGATGGAAATTTAGGAGGCAAAATGGGTGAAACAACTGAGCTTTTAATGGCTCTTGAACAAATAGAGAAAGATAAGAACATTAAAAAAGAAGATATTTTAGTCGTAATAGAAAACGCTTTAGTTTCAGCATATAAAAAGCACGTTGGGAAAAATGTTAATGTTGAAGCTAATGTCAACCCTGAAACCGGTAAAATGGTCGCAAATGTAGTTAAAATTGTAGTTAAGGATATCCAAAACCCTTTGCTTGAGATAAATCTTCAGGACGCAAAAAAATTTAGTGATAATGTTGAAATTGGTTCTGAGGTAAGAATCCCTCTTGATACGCAAGATTTTTCAAGAATTGCAGCTCAGACTGCAAAACAAGTTATAATGCAAAAAATCAGAGAATCTGAAAAAGATTTTTTGTTTGATGAAATGAAAGCAAAAATAGGACAAATTGTGAGTGGTGTTATATATAGAGCATTAAATAAAAATCTTATTGTCGATTTAGGTAAAAGCGAGGCTATACTTCCTGGCCGTGAACAAGTTTTTAAGGAAAAGTTTAGCGTTGGGCAACACATTAAAGCTATTGTATTAAAAGTTGATAAAAATATGAAAGGTTCTGGAGTAGTTCTTTCGCGAGCTAGTACAGAACTTGTCGGGAGACTTTTTGAATTGGAAGTGCCTGAAATTTATGAAAAGATTGTTGAAATAGTAAATGTTGTAAGAGAGCCAGGAGTAAGAACGAAAGTTGCTGTTATTTCTCATAATCCAAAGGTTGATCCAGTTGGCGCTTGTGTTGGTATAAAAGGTGCTAGAGTAAAACCGATCATAGATGAGCTTAGAGGGGAAAGGATTGATTTAGTTCCATTTTCTAATGACCCGGTAAAATATATAGCAGCTTCTTTGTCCCCAGCTAAGGTTGTTTCTGTAACTATTATTTCTGATGAGAACAAGCAAGCTGAAGTTATTGTAAGTAACGATATGTTATCTTTAGCTATAGGGAAAAATGGTCATAATGTAAGACTTGCAGCAAAACTTACAGGTTGGCATATTGATGTGAAATCTGAAGATCAAAAGAAACAAGAAAGTCAAACTAAGGTTGAAAGTAAAATTCAAACACTTGAAAAACTAGAAAGTCTTAGTGAAAAAGTAATAGCAATTCTTGTTAATGCAGGTTTTACGGACATAGAAAAGTTGTCGTCTTTTATGGTTAAAGATCTTACGACTTTACCTGGTATAGGTCAAAAAACTGCAGAGAAAATTATAGAAGCAGCAAAGCGCGCTCTTTAATATTATTGTCGTTTTAAAATTTAGTTAGAAAAAGTAGGAGTGTTTATGCCATCAAAAAAAACTGATAAGTCTAAGACTAAAAGTTCTCAAGAAAAAATTATAAAAAAGAAAACGTCATCACTAATAACTAAGAACAAAGACACTACAGCAAAACAAATAACAAAAAAAGCTGCTACTTCATCTGCAAAAAAAACGGTTAAAGCTAAAGTGGTGTCAAAAAAGCCAGATGCAAGTTCTGATAAAAAAACTGTCAAATGTAAAGAGATAAAGACTCGTGCTGTTAAAAACAAAACTGTTAAAAAAGACAGTTTGCAAGATAAAAAACAAGTTGTAAAAAATGTGCAAGAAGAGTCATCAGCTGGTAAAAAGATAGCAGAAGTCAAAGAACAAAATGAGGTAACAGACAATAGCATTAACATTTCATTTAATGAGGATAGCGTTAGAAAAGAAGCTGAAGAAAATTCGTTAATAGTTGATGCTGATAAGAAAGAAGAAGAAATACAGCAAGATGAAATAGAAATCAAACCAGAAGCGTTTAAAAAAATTGAGCAACCTAAACAAGAAGTTGTAGAAAACAAGTATAAGGCAGTCATTTCTATAAACGAGCTTGTAACTGTAAGAGAGCTTGCAGAAAAAATGAGGTTTAGGGTAGGGGACGTGTTAAAAAAACTTTTGTCTATGGGTAGTCTTGCTACAATTAATCAAAGGTTAGATACAGACACAGCAATTCTTTTAGCTAATGAGTTTGGATATGATGTTAAAATTGATTCGATTTATTCTGAGGAGAAAGTTGTTGTAACCTCAAAAGAAAAAGACCCTTCAAAACTAAAAACTCGCCCTCCGGTTGTTACAATAATGGGCCATGTAGATCATGGAAAAACATCTCTTTTGGATGCTATAAGAGATAGCGATGTTGTAAGTGGTGAGCATGGAGGCATTACTCAACATATAGGTGCATATAAAGTAAAAACTTCAAATGGACGCTATATTTCTTTTTTAGATACGCCTGGGCATGAGGCTTTTACTGCGATGCGTTCTAGAGGTGCTCAAGCTACAGATATTGTTGTTCTTGTTGTTTCTGCTGCAGATGGTGTTATGCCTCAGACAGTGGAAGCTATAGATCATGCAAAAGCTGCAGATGTGCCAATAATAGTTGCTGTAAACAAAATAGATTTACCAACCAGTGACCCTCAAAAAATAAGACAAGAATTAAGTAAGTATGGTCTTGTTCCCGAAGAGTGGGGCGGCGATACAATAATGGTTGATATTTCTGCAAAACAAAGAAAAAATATAGATTCTTTGCTTGAAATGATTTTACTTAAAGCAGAGATGATGGAATTGAAAGCAAATCCTGATAAAAATGCAGAAGGTATTGTTATAGAAGCAAGACTAGATTCTCGTAAAGGTGTAGTTGCTACTTTGTTAGTACACAGCGGCACTTTAAAAGTTAGAGATAATATAGTTGTTGGCACAACTTATGGTAAAATAAGAGCAATAGCAGATGAGTATGGTAAAAGAATAAATTTAGCTACACCAAGTACTCCAGTCGGCGTTTTAGGTATTAATGAACCTCCGCAAGCTGGCGACAAATTTATTGTTGTTGTTAACGAATCACAAGCCAGACAAATTGCACACTCTAGAAAGGAAAAAGTTAAAGAAGCATCTTTAAAGCCAAGGCATCACTTATCTCTTGCAGATGTAAGTATGGGGCAAGTAAAAGATTTAAGAATAATATTAAAGGCAGATGTTCAAGGATCTTTGGGTGCATTATGCGATGCTTTAGAAAGACTTTCTACTCCAGAAATAAGTTTAAAAATAATACATAAAGATGCAGGTTCAATTACAGAATCAGATGTAGCTTTGGCGGTAGCATCTGATGCTTTAATAGTAGGTTTTAATTTGCGTCCTGATGCTACGGTAGAAAAGCTTGCTGAAACAGAAGGTATAAGCATAAATATATATAGAATTATTTATGATTTAATTGCAGATATAAGGGCAGCTATGGAAGGCCTTCTTGATCCTGACATGAAAGAAGAGATATTAGGGAAAGCAGTTGTTAAACAAGTGTTTAAGCTTTCAACTTATGGAACCATTTTAGGTTGTTCTGTTATAGATGGCAAAATACAAAGAGGGACTAAGGTAAGACTTTTAAGAGATAATATTATAGTTTTTGAAGGGAATATTTCATCTCTAAAAAGGTTTAAAGAGGATGTTAAAGAAGTTGAGAAAGGTTATGAGTGTGGCATAAGTTTAGAAAATTATTCAGATATTAAAGTTGGCGATATTGTTGAAAATTTTATTACTGAAAAAGTTGCAAGGAAATTAAGTAATTAAAAAATTGTGGATAAACTGTTATGACATTACCGTATAAGAGAGCTGTAAGGGTAGGTGAATTAATACAACAGACTGTTTCAAAAATTATAAAAGAAATGAAAGATTTAGATTCTAATTTTGTTACAATTATGAGTGTAAAACTTTCTGATGATTTGCTGAGTTGTAGGATATTTTATTCAGTGTTTGGTAGTCAAGAAGATAAACAAAAAGTTAGCGATATTTTAGAAAAACGTACAAATTATGTTAGGCACGAGCTTGCTATAGGTTTGAATTTAAGGCGTACACCTAGAATATGTTTTGTCTATGATGATGCGGTAGAAAGTGCTTCAAAAGTGCTTGATATACTTGAAAAAATAAAAGAAGAAAAAATGTAGAATAAGTTGTTTAACAAGGGAAAATGAATCTAAAAGGCAAAGTAGTAAATTCTGATTTAAATAAAATAGCAGAAATATCTAAGATCATAAAAGAGTCAAAAACTTTTTTTATTGCAGGGCATGTTAGGCCTGATGGTGATAGTTTGGGTTCTGCGTTAGCCTTGTTGTCTTTTTTAAATAGGATAGGCAAAGAAGCTTATGTTTATTGTAAAGATGAAGTACCAACATATTTAAGGTTTTTGCACGGTTCAAATAAAATAAAAGTGGCAGCCAAGAAAACTGATTTTTTTGATTGTGGGATAATTCTTGAATCTTTAAATTTTGCCAGAATGGGTGGCATAATCACTCCAAGTCAAGTCAAAAAGATAATCAATATAGATCATCATCAAACTCACACGAATTTTGGAGATGTAAATTATGTTGTTCCAAAATCTTCCTCAACAGCAGAGCTAATAGTAAACATATTTGAATTTATGAAAGTTAAGTTGACTAAAACAGAAGCAGAATGCCTATATACTGGGATAGTTACAGACACGGGTCGTTTTCAAAACACAAATACAACTGCAAATTCACATATAGCTTGTGCAAAGCTTATGAGGTATAATATAGATGTTAATAAAGTTCACAAACAAATTTATGAAAGTACTTCTTTGCCTTCGTTAAAACTCCAAGGTTTTGGGCTTTGTAACATGAAACTGATTTTTAACGGGAAAGTGTCTTACATAGTTTTGACTAAGGAGATGTTTAAGAAAAGCAAGGCTAATTATAATGATTCTAAGGGTATAATAAACTATACATTGCGGGTGCAGGGAGTCAGGGTAGGTTGTGTATTTAAAGAAATTAATAAGAAAAGCACTAGAGTTAGTCTGCGTTCAATTAAAAGTGTAAATTTGTTAAACATTGTAAAACAGTTTGATGGCGGCGGCCATAAAAATGCTGCAGGTTGTACAATAAATGCAGGTATTAATAGGGCTATCAAAATGATTTTTGAAGTCTTAGAAGAGAAGTTTGATGGATAGATGTTATAATAATGATATTTCTGGAATGTTGCTAGTTGATAAACCTTTAAATATTACTTCCTTTAAAGTTGTAAAAATTTTAAGAAAATTTTTAAATGTAAAGAAAGCGGGGCACTGCGGTACTTTAGATCCTTGTGCAAGTGGTCTTTTGCTTGTCTTGTTTGGTAAGGCTACTAAACTTCAAAATAGATTTATAAAAAAAGATAAGGTCTACTCAAGTTCTTTCCTTTTAGGAATGGCTACGGATACTTATGATTTAGATGGAAAAATATTTTCAATAAAAGAAGTTTCTAATATAAGTATTGAAAGAATAAAAATTTTAGCAAAAAATTTTGAAGGAAAAATTTGCCAGGTTCCTCCAATGTATTCTGCGTTAAAAATTAATGGTCAAAGATTATATGAACTGGCTAGGAAAGGTATAGAAATTAATCGTGATCCACGCAAAATTGTAGTTTATAAATTTGATATATTAAGCTTTAATAAAAGTATTTTAAATGTAAAAATACATTGCTCAAGTGGTACATATGTTCGTTGTTTAGCTAAAGATTTGGGTGATGTTTTGGGTTGTGGTGCTACAGTAAAAACTTTAAGAAGAGAAAAAATATATAAATTTGATGTTAAAGACGCTTTATCTTTTGAAAACATAAATAACTTAGATAAAGTATTAAGAAATATAATTCCTTATAAAATACTGGTTGATATTTAAACACAATGTTAAAAAAATCTGTTATAACCATAGGTACCTTTGATGGTGTTCATAAAGGACATCAACTTCTTATTCAAAAAACTTTATCTATTGCTAAGAAAAAAAAGTTGCGCAGCATTTTAATTGTTCTTGAAAAACCTGTTAAAAAAGTTTCCGGCCTTCTAACTACTTATCAAGAAAAACAAGATAAACTTAAACTTTTCGCTTTAGAAGAAATTTATGTGTTAAAAGTGCCTTCAGATATTTTACGTATGTCTCCAAACAGATTTTTTAACGATTTTTTGCTTAATATATTTAATGTAGATACTATCATTTGCAGTTTTGATTTTGCTTTTGGCAAAGATCGCAAAGGAGATATTGTTTGGCTAACAAAAAAAGCAAAAGAGAATAATGTAACCATTCAAATACTTAATCCTTTAAAAGTTTTGTCAAAACAAATTTCGTCTTCTTATATACGAAAATTAATTGAACTTGGTGATGTTAAAGATGTTGTAAATTTTTTAGGAAGATTTTATTCTTTTGTTGGTAAACCTTTTAGAGACAAGGGTCTTGCAACAAAGCTAGGATATCCTACAGTAAATTTAAAGGTTGCTAAAGAAAAACTTTTGCCTAAAGGAGTATACTTAAGTACTATATCTAATGGTGATAATATTTATGCGTCAGTTACAAGTATAGGAGGTAGAGCAACTTTTAATAAGGGTAGCAAAATTGTTCCAGAAACATACATTTTAGATTTTAAGGGTAAGTGGAAAAAAACTCTGACAAAAGTTACATTGCTAAAAAAAATAAGAGACCAGGAACGGTTTAATGATATTAACGCTTTAAAAAAGCAAATTGCAAAAGATGTACAAAAAGCTACAAAATTTTTTTGCAGCAAACAATCTTTTAGTGATATTTAATAATAACTGAAGTGAAGGATATATAGTTAATCTGATCTAGTTTAGAACCTTATCTACATTACTAGAGCAATTGCAAGTAAACATTTAATCAAATTAGCAAACTTGCAAAATGATAAGACAACAAAGACATAAATGAATTTTGCTTCAGACAGACCCCTAGCCGCTCTTTGAGGTAACACAGGTAAGATTCTAAACTAGATCAAAGTAAATTTTTATATCTTAAGGAGTTGCTTTAAAAGCAATTTGTGAGATAAAAACATTTTAACATTAAAATTGTTATAGGTATTAACTAAGTACAATATAAATTAATGAGCGGTAATTAAGTATTTGGAGAACATTTGTGAGTTTAAGAGTTATTGCAGGTACAGCCAGAGGAAGGTTTCTAAAAACACTTCCTCAAGATGATTTGTCTATACGTCCAATGCTTGGCAGGATGAAAAAGTCTGTTTTTGACATAATACAGTTTAAAATTCCAAACGCTACTTTTTTAGATTTGTTTGCAGGTGTAGGTTCAGTTGGAATTGAAGCTCTTTCAAGAGGAGCTAAAAAAGTAGTTTTTGCAGAACTTAGCAATGGGTCTTTGTATCTTATTAAGAACAACTTAAACGCTTTAAAGCTCAACGGTCGTGCAGAAGTTGTTAAGTGTAATGTTGTAAAAGACTTTTGTATTTTGCAAGACAAGTACGATATAGTTTTTATGGGTCCTCCTTATAAAGATAAAGGCAAAAATGCATTAGCTTTGACATTGCCTACTTTAAAAAATATAGTTAGATATAATATCTTAAAAGAGGATTCTGTTTTAATAGCTCAAAAGCATGTCAAAGAGCCTGTAGGAGAGGTTGCCGGACTTGACTGTTTTAGAGTAGAAAAGTATGGTGATACTGTTATTTCCTTTTATAGGCGTATAAGGTAAAATATAAATGAGGCAAGATTTTAAGATAAGTTATTCAAGAATAAATGCGTATTTGTTTTGTCCGTATAGATATAAATTAATATATATAGATAATCTTTACGCTCCTGTTAATGCTGACACTACTTTTGGACATATAATTCATAGAACGCTTGAACAATTTTGTGACGGCAAAAAAAAATATTATGATGAGTTAGTAGATTGTTATAATAGTTCTTGGAAAAACGATGGTTTTGTTAGTCCTTGGCAAACTTTTGAGTATTATGTACGAGGTAATAAAATATTAAAGAATTATTATGAGTCTTTTAAAAAGTCTAAAACTGAAATTGTATATGTTGAAAAACCTTTTGATACTAATATCGGCAAGTATAGCTTTGTAGGGATTATTGATAGGATAGATAGACATCCAGATGGTATGTATGAAGTTATAGATTATAAAACTCATATAAATATTTGGGAACAAGAAAAAGTAGATAAAGATTTGCAATTAACTTTTTATGCTTATGCTTGTAAAAATATTTTTGGGGTTAATCCAAATAAAATTTCAGTATATTTTCTGTCTGAGAATAAAAAGATTTATACAAAAAGGACACAAGATGACATTAATAAAGCCATAGACATTGCTTTAGACGTTGCAGGAAAAATAGCGTCAGAAAATTTTCAAGCAGATATGTCTAAGTGCAGTTTGTGTAATTTTCATTTTAAATGTAAATATTCAAAAGAACCTAAAGAGGAAATAAAATGAAACCTTTAATGGTTGTGAAATTTGGAGGCAGTTTAACTAAAGATTTAAAATCTCAAAAAAAATTTTTAAAAGAACTAGCTGAAATTTCACGAAAGCAGAAAGTTATTTTAATTCATGGAGGAGGCCATGAAATAAATTTTTTGCTTGAAAAGTTTTCTATAAAAACTAAGTTTATAAATGGTTTGAGATTTACAGATAAAGAAGTTTTATCTGTTGCAGAAATGGCTTTAAGTGGTAAGGTTAACAGAAATTTAGTTGCAGGGCTTATAAAAAATAAAGTAAAAGCTGTAGGTATATCAGCAAAGGACGCAAGTACTGTAATATGTAGGCAGATTAAACGTTTAGGCTTTGTTGGAGAGCCTGTAAAGGTAAATAAGAAACTTATAGAGGTTTTACTTAAAGGAAATTTTTTGCCGGTTATAGCCTCTATTGCTTGTGATAGCAATGCAAACAGCTTAAATGTCAATGCTGATACTTTAGCTTCTGCTATAGCTAACGCATTTGAAGCTCAAAAGTTGGTGTTTTTAACAGATGTTTGTGGTGTTTTAGATAAAGATAACAAGAGTATAGAAGAGATAAAAATGAAAAATATAGATTCTTTGATAAAAAATAAAATAATAACAGGTGGCATGATACCTAAAATACAAGCTTGTGTAAATTCTCTTAAAAAAGGAGTGCAAGAAGTTTGGGTAGTTGATGGTGTAAGTGGTATTATAAAAATGAATGGTACGGTTATAAAAAAATGAATATAAAACAAATAGAAAATCAGTATTTTATACACACGTATAAACGTAATAACTTGGTTATAAAAAAAGCTAAAAATCAGTTTATTTGGGATGATAAAGGTAAAAAATATTTAGACTTTTTTTCAGGTATTAGTGTGTGTAACGTGGGGCATTGTAATGATTTTGTTGTAAAAGCGATAAAATCTCAAGCAGATTTGTATATGCATACGTCTAATTTATACTATGCCCCGTCTCAAATTAAGTTAGGGCAAGCCCTAGCTAAGAGAACTTTTGTTGGCGCTAAAATTTTTTTATCAAATTCAGGGGCAGAAGCAAACGAGTGTGCAATAAAACTTGCAAGAAAATGGGGTTTTTTAAATCCATCTAAGGATGGCAGCCGTTATGAAATAATTTGTTTTGATAATTCTTTTCATGGCAGGACGATGGCTACAATAGCAGCTACAGGCCAAAAAAAATTTCATGAATATTTAAAACCGTTACAAGAAAAGTTTGTTTTTGCTAGATTTAATGATATAGGGTCTGTAAAAAAGCTTATAAACAATAAAACTGTTGCAGTTATTGTAGAACCTATACAGGGGGAAGGCGGGATATTTTCTGCAGATAAAAAATTCTTAAAAGATTTAAGAATTTTATGTGATAAAAGCAACATTCTTTTAATTTTTGATGAAATTCAGTGTGGGGTAGGACGTACAGGAAGATTTTATGCTTTTGAAAATTATAATGTAAAACCTGATATTGTTACAATAGCAAAATCTTTAGCTAATGGACTTCCTTTAGGTGCAACGATTGCTTCTAAAAAGTGTGCTGGCGCTTTTGTGTATGGGGACCATGGCTCTACTTTTGGCGGTAATCCTATATCTTGTGCAGCAGCTAGTTCTGTTTTAAAAATTATGACCTCAACATTTTTGAACAATTCGCTTAAAATTTCTAAATACCTTTTTTCAAAATTAGAAACATTAAAAATTAAACACTCTATGATTAAAGAAATTAGAGGTATGGGTTTGATAATAGGTGTTGATTTGACTGTTAATGGTAAAGATGTTGTAAGTTATTGTTTAAGTAAAGGATTGATCATAAATTGTACTCATGATACAGTTTTAAGGCTTTTACCTGCACTTATAATTACTAAAAGAGATGTTGATACAGCAATAGAAATTATAGATGAAGCTTTAACAAAGCAGGCATAGTTAAAAATTGTCGTTTGTGTTTTTGTTACTTTTTGATCTGATAGCATATATTAATAATTGTGGGGTAAAAGAAATGTTACAAGAAAAATTTGAAATAAAAAAAGTTGTTGTAGCTTACTCAGGTGGTCTTGATACGTCTGTTATTTTGTCATGGATAAAAGAGAATTATAATTGCGAAGTTATAGCTTGCTGTGTAGATGTAGGTCAAGGTAAAGAGTTAAAAGGCCTAAACGAAAAAGCTAAAAAAACAGGAGCATCCAAGTCATACATAATAGATGCCAAAGAAGAGTTTGTCACAGACTATATTTATCCAGCAATAAAATCTCAGGCACTTTATGAAAATAGATATTTTTTAGGTACAGCTTTAGCAAGACCTATCATTGCTAAAAAAATTGCAGAAATAGTAAAAAAAGAGAATGCAGACGCTGTTTGCCATGGAGCAACAGGAAAAGGTAATGATCAAGTACGTTTTGAGCTTACCTTTAAAGCTTTAATTCCAAATGTAAAAATTATTGCTCCTTGGAGGCAGTGGGATATAAAATCCAGGCAAGATGCAATAAAATATGCAAAAAAAAGGAATATTCCAATTCCTGTAACTAAAGCAAAGCCTTACTCTTCAGATGCAAACTTGTGGCACGTTTCTCATGAAGGCGGTGTTTTGGAAAACTTAAAAAAAGGTTATGACGAGTCAATGTTTAAGATGACAGTTTCTTTAGAAAAAGCTCCAAACAAACCTACAAACCTTCAAATAAGTTTTATAAAAGGTATTCCAGTTGCAGTTAATGGAAAAACTTTAAGGCCTGTTGAATTAATTTCAAAGTTAAATGAAATTGCTGGTAAAAATGGGATAGGAAGAGTAGATATAGTTGAAAACAGGCTTGTTGGTATGAAATCAAGAGGTGTTTATGAATCTCCTGCTGCAGCTGTACTATATGCAGCCCATCAAGAATTGGAATCTATAGTTTTAGATAGAGATACGTTACATTTTAAGCAATCTTTGTCTGCTAAATATGCAGAGCTTTCGTATTATGGGTTATGGTTTTCTCCATTGAAGGATGCCTTGGACGCATTTATAAATAAAACTCAAGAACATATTTCTGGTTCTGTAAAACTGAAACTTTATAAAGGTAATATCACTCCAATATCAAGAGATGCAAAGTATTCTTTATATTCGCAAGAACTTGCGACTTTTGAAAAAGACAAAATATATAATCATAAAGATGCAGAAGGTTTTATAAATCTTTGGGGACTCCCTACTAAAGTTTTAGCCATGCTTAGAAAAGATAACTGATGTATAAAATATAAATATAACTTTTTAATCCCTAGCTTCCCCAACAACTAACGCCAACACAACTTCATCTTTTTCGTATAATTTTGGTTCAAGACAAGGTTAGTAGAGTAAATGTCTAAGCTAATCCAATCTAAACTAATATTAATAACAAATAAAGATTATCGTTTCAATGATTAAATCTAAATTCTGCTATCTGAATATATTGCAGATTCATTTGGTGCTAATCCTCTTGGCTTTTTTAACCATTTTTATAAGTAAACTTTACTTTTTAAAAAAATTAACAAATCTTTTTGAAAATAGTAAATTTATAGACTTTTCAGAGAAACACAAGTATTCATTATATGGTTTACAAATTATGCCACAAGATAATACAATTTCAGCATTAAATTAAAAAAATGTATAATAATTATGTAAGAGTATTGCGTATAAAACAAGACATTGACATAAGTGTTTAAAAGGTCTTATGATTGAAAAACTTATAAGAAAAAATAGTATATTCAAAGGCAAAGTTTTAGAGTTTTGCTGTGATGATATTAGATTGTCAAATGGTGTTACTGCAAAAAGAGAATATATACAACATCCAGGCGCTTGTGCAGTTTTACCGTTTGTGGATGATTCTAATATTGTTTTGGTTAAACAATTCAGATATGTTATAAACCAAACAACTTATGAAATCCCAGCTGGGAAAATAGATGTTGGAGAAACCCCTTTAGAATGTGCAGCAAGGGAATTAAAAGAAGAAACAGGTTACAAAGCTGGGAAGTTAAGTAAAATGATATCATTTTATCCATCCACAGCTTTTTCTACTGAAATTTTACATATTTTTACATCTTTTGACTTGCAAAAAGGTACTGCAAAACCTGACGAAGATGAGCTTGTTGTAACAGAAATTTTAAGTTTTAATAATGCTTTGAAAATGGTTCAAAGTGGAAAAATTAGTGATGGTAAAACGATTATAGCGATTTTAAATTTTTCAAATTCATTAAAGTAAAAAAGTTGTAAATAAGGTTCTATAAATATTTAAGTTATATTATCTATAAAAATATATAGAGGTTTTTATGAAGAGAAGCATTTACTGTGGCAAAGTGGACGAAAGTAGTATAGGTCAAGAAATTGTGGTGTGTGGTTGGGTTCATTCTAGAAGAGATCATGGTGGTGTAATTTTTATTGATTTAAGAGACAGAGAAGGTGTTTTGCAAATTGTTTTTCAACCGGAAAACGCTTCTATGTTTAAGATAGCTCAAAATCTTAGAAGCGAGTATGTAATATGTGTTAAAGGAAATGTAAGAAAAAGGCCTGAAGGTACACTTAACCCTAATATGTTTACAGGTAATATAGAGCTTGTTGTTTCTGAAATAGAAGTACTAAATACATCTGCAGTGCTCCCTTTTGAAATTTCAGACACTATAGATACTTCTGAAGAGCTACGATTAAAATATAGATATTTAGATTTGCGTCGTATGAGTTTGCAGAAAAATTTTATAATGCGCCATAAACTTGCCAGTCAAGTAAGAAGCTTTTTAAACGAAGAAGGTTTTTTAGATATAGAAACTCCTTTTTTAACAAAATCTACACCTGAAGGAGCAAGGGACTTTTTGGTACCTTCAAGGATTTATCATGGCAGTTTTTTTGCTCTTCCTCAATCGCCTCAAATTTTTAAACAGATTTTGATGATTTCTGGTTTTGATAAATATTATCAACTTGCAAGATGTTTTAGAGATGAGGATTTAAGAGCTGATAGGCAATTGGAATTTACCCAAATTGATCTTGAAATGTCTTTTGTTGATGAAGAAGATGTTATGAGCCTTGTAGAGAGAATGTTTACAAGAGTATGTATGTCAGTTTTAGGCATAGAAATTAAAACTCCATTTGAAAAAATGTCTTATCAAGATGCAGTGCTTCGCTATGGGTCTGATAAACCAGACACAAGGTTTGACATGGAAATAAAGGACTTTTCACAAGAACTTAAAAATTGTGGCTTTAGTGTATTTGCTTCTACTATAAATAAAGGCGGCATTGTAAGAGGGTTGTGTGTACCAAAAGGAGCAAATTTTTCCAGGTCTGAAATAGACACTCTTACAAAATTTGTTGGTGAGTATGGTGCTAAAGGACTTGCTTGGATGAAAGTTACTAGCTCAGGGGCAGAGTCTAATATAGTAAAATATTTTAAAAATGAAAAGATAAAAACAATTATTTCAAAACTTAATGCAAAAGTTGGAGATTTGATTGTCTTTTTAGCAGACCAAGAAAAAGTTGTCACGCAAGGATTAGGTGCTTTAAGACTTAAATTAGGGAAAGATCTTGGGCTTATAGATAAAAATAAGTTCAATTTTTTGTGGGTTGTAGATTTTCCTCTTATGGAGTGGAATAAGGAAGAGCAAAGATGGCAGGCGCTTCATCACCCTTTTACAGCTCCTAAAAATCCAGATGTTATAGATAAAGAAAATGCTGGTTCTCAAAAAGCAAAAGCCTATGACATTATTTTAAATGGTGTAGAACTCGGCGGTGGTTCTATAAGAATAAATAACAGTAGTGTGCAAAAGAAAATTTTTGATATTTTAAACATTTCAGCTGAGTCTGCAAAAGAAAAATTCGGGTTTTTACTAGATGCTCTTGCTTATGGTGCTCCTCCTCATGGTGGAGTAGCTTTGGGGTTTGATAGGATGTGCGCATTATTTGCTGGGAAAGATTCTATACGAGAAGTGATAGCCTTCCCTAAAACTCAAAAAACTTTAGACCCATTGTCTAATGCTCCTTCTACAGTAAGCGATAAGCAACTTAAAGAACTTGGCCTTAAAGTTGTTGTTAAGTAAACACAAATTAATTTAGTGTTAGTGAAAATTTTAATTGTTTGTTTTTAAATTTTTAAGAGGGTATATGAATCATTTATTTGTAAAGTTAAAAGTTCAAATAAGGTTTATGCTTTTACATCTTGCAAGAGAGCTAAGAAAAAGCTCTCGTTTGACACCTGTTATAAGAGAATCTAAAAATTTGTTTACAAAAGAAATTAAAATACCTGTTTTTATTTCTTTTGTGGTTACAGTTATTTTATTTTATTTAATGCTCTTTATAGTTTTTGGTATTAACTGGAGGTCTATGATTGCTACTGCAATTTTTGTTGTAGTAAACATAATTCTATTTATTGTCCAAGTAAAAAGCAAAGAACAAAATATAATAAAAGATAATGATGCTGTGGTTTTGATGAGTTTTCTTTTTGTTATTGCAATTTTAATTTGCCAACTTTCAAGGGAGTACTCTTCGCCTTTCATTACTCCAGTGGCTGCATTTTCTCTTATGGGAGCAATACTTTTATCTCAGAGAATAGGGACACTGTATGCTATAAGTTTAAGTTTAGTGGTGGCTTTTTTAAATGATTTTAGGTTTGATATTTTTCTTGTAATGCTTTGTGGTAGTGTTGCTGTTATTACAAATGTTTCAAATATTCGCAGAAGGTCTGATTTTATAAATTCTGGTGTGAAAGTTTCAGTTGTAAACATTTTAATAGTAACAATGTTTTATTTGTTTGTTGATGCTTATGGCTCGCATCAATTTGAGTATGACCTTATTTACAGCGCTTTAAATGGTTCTATTGTTACTGTCTTGCTTTTAGTATTAATGCCTTTGCTTGAAAAACTTTTTTCTAGAACGACCAATATAAAACTGATAGAACTTTCAGATTTTAATAACTCTTTGCTTAAGCGTCTTATGCTGGAAGCTCCTGGGACGTATCATCACTCTATAATGACAGCAGATATTGCTGAACGTGCGGCAAATACTGTTAATGAAAATTCTTTGCTTGCAAGAGTTGGTGCTTATTATCATGATATAGGAAAACTTAATAACCCTCACTATTTTATAGAAAATCAGACGTTAGGACACAATCCTCACGATGCTTTAACTCCTGAAATGTCAAGGTTAATTTTAGTTTCCCATGTAAAAGACGGTGTTTCTCTTGCAAGAAAGTATAATATAGACAACGAAATTATAAATATTATACAGCAGCATCATGGCACGACATCCATGTATTCTTTTTATCACAGAGCTTTAGAAGAAGATATAAATGTAAATATTGAGGATTTTCGTTATCAAGGACCAAAACCTCAAACTAAAGTTGCTGCTATAGTTATGATGGCAGACTCTTGTGAAGCTGCTTGCCGTAGTATTGAAGAACCTACAGCTGTAAGAATACAAGACATGGTTGAAAAAATTATTAATAATAAATTTATTGATAAGCAATTTTCTCAATGTCCAATTACTTTAAAAGATTTGGAATCAATCAGGAGTAGTATAATTTCAACAATAATAGGTATTTATCATGCAAGAATTGAGTATAAATAAAAGTAGTAATTTTATTAATTTTTATAATTTTCCAAAACACTATGTAGAAGTGTTAAAACAGGCTGCTATTTTAACATTGAAATCTGAGAAAAAAAAGAAATATCAAATAAACTTTATCATGGTAAGCGATGAGGATATAAAAAAACTTAATACAAAATATAGAAAAGTAAAACGTATAACAGATGTTATTTCGTTTTTAGTGTCTTTAGAAAAGTTTATGGGGGATATTTATATTTCCAAAAGTAGAACTCAAAAGCAAGCAAGAAAGTATAACAATGCTTGGCAACAAGAGCTTGCCTATCTTGCTATACATGGCGTTCTTCATCTTTGTGGGTATACTGATTATGATGTTGAAAATAAGGTGAAGATGTTTACTAAACAGGATAAAATATTTAAATGTTTGTTTTCTGGTGGATAATTGTTTTATTAGTGCTCATATTTTTATCTGCTTGTATTTCAGCAGCAGAGATTGGAATTACAAGTTTGTCAAGATACAGAATAAAAAAACTTATAGTACAATTCCCAAAATTATCTAAGTCTTTATTTAGTTGGCTAAAGCAGCCGTATTATCTTCTTACAATTATTTTAACAATTAATGTGATATCTGACATGCTTACAACTTTTGTTTCAACTGATTTATTGACACGTGTTTTTTTTATGATTAACAGAAATGTTGTTGAGGTTTTTTCTTGGATTATAACGTCTTTTGTGCTTTTAGTTTTTGGGGAAATAGTTCCTAAAATTTATGCAAGGCTTAACTCTGAAAAAGTTACGTTAAAAGCAGTGCCTATACTTTCAAAATTAGAAAATTTGCTAAAACCTTTTATATATCCAGTTATAAAAATTACAGAATTTGTAGTGCCAAAAACATCAGACCAAACCCACTCTTATGCTCTTAGCGATGAGGAAGTAGAAAATATTCTTTCTGAGGGTATACAGACTGGGGAATTAGATAAAGAAACTAGTAGTATGCTTAAACGTACTTTAAAGTTTGAAGATTTAAACGTAGAAAAGATAATGATTCCGTTTAGTAGTATAGAATCTGTGGATTTGTCTTTAGATGAAGAGGATTTTTTAGATACGGCAGTTGAAACCTCTAGAAGCAGAGTCCCTGTTTATATTAAGTCTAAAGATAACATAATAGGATATGTACATATAAAAGACATCTTAGTTTTATGGAAAGAAAATAAAGGACATTTCATACGCTCTCTTGTAAAAGAGCCTTACTATGTAGGACAAGGGCAAAAAATAAACGAGTTGTTAAAACAATTTCAAAGTGGAAAAACACATATAGCTTTTGTAAAAGATAACAACAATAATATAGTTGGTATGGTAACTTTAGAAGATATATTAGAAGAAGTTGTGGGAGAAATTCTTGATGAATACGAGTTTGAGCAATGATATTTTTAATAACAACTAAAATTGTTTTGTTCGTTATTTTTCTTTGTGCTTTAGGTTTTTTTAACGGTGCAGAAACTGCAATTACAAGCATGTCTAGCGCTTCTTTGCGTAGTATTAAAGAAAAAGAAGAAAAGTATTTTAATAGAATAACTTCTTGGGAAACAAATACTCAAGAAATTATGACAGCCATGATTATTGGGATGAATTTATCTCTAGTTGGTATGGGTGTTATTTTATCTTCTCTTGAGTCAGATATTTTGTATTATTACAATATTAATTCCAAAATTCTAACAGCATATTTCCCTATAATTTCAATAGTCCTTGCATTACTTTTAGGTAACATTTTTCCAAAGACAATAGCCAGATACAATTCAAAGAAGATAGGTATGTTTGTACTGCCAATTGTAATGAAATTTTTGTTTGTTTTTAAATTTGTTATAAATTTTTTGCTTAGTATTTCAAACAAGATTGTAAAAGTGTTTATAAAAGACAAAGAAACTGAACATGTTAAAGCGCATGAAATAGACTTTTTGCTTTCAAATGAAAACACCTCTCCGCTGCCAGAAGATTCTAGAGAAATTGTTAGTAATATAATGGATTTTTCGGAAAATAAAATTTCTCAAGTTATGATGCCTATTTCTGAAGTCTTTGCAATAGATATAGATTTACCAGAAGAAGAAATAATAAAACGTATTATAGATAATAGATATTCAAGAGTTCCTGTCTATAAAGGAAATATAAACAATATCATTGGTGTAGTATATGCAAAAGATCTTGCTGTTGTATGGAGAAATTCTAAGGTTATAGTTCTTCAAGATTTAATAAGGCCGGTGTATTTTGCTCCTGAAAATGCAAAAATAAGCAAAATATTAAAAGAGTTTAAAACTGGGCATCATCACATTGCAATAGTTGTTGACGAGTTTGGCGCTACTATAGGGATAGCTTCAATGGAAGACTTAGTAGAAGAAATTGTTGGAGAAGTTTGGGATGAGTACGATATCAGGGAAAAAACTATAGTAAAAATAGCTCATAACAAATACATGATACAAGCTTATGAAGCTATATCTGTTTTAAATAACGAGCTAAAAATAAATATCCCTGAAGGTAATTATACGACTGTTAACGGATGGGTATTAAACTTGTTTGGCAGAATTCCGCAAGTAGGCCAAAAGATAGATTGGAATGACTATACAATAGAAATACATGATGCGGATTTAAAAAAAGTAAATAGAATAGTGTTAAAAAAATGTACTACACGATAAAAGGAATTGTTCTTAACTCAAAAGTGCAAGGTGAACAAGACAAGCTTGTTACAATTTATTCTTATCAGCGAGGAAAATTTCAAGCTGTTGTTCCTAGCGCTAAAAAAATTGCAGCAAAACTTGCAAGTGCTACTGAACTTTTAACAGAAAGCGAATTTATGATTTTTAATAATGGGTTTCATTCTAAAATTGTAGGAGCAAGAATTATAGAGAACAACTCTAAAATGAAAAGAGACTTTAAGAAAAACTTGTATGCTTTATATGCTACAGAAATTTATGATAGGTTTATTCCATATAATATGGAAAATAGAGATAAATATAGTTTGATTATAAGGTTTTGGCAAGTACTTTCAGACTGCAGTCATCAAAAAAGAGCATTTACTGCATTTGCTTTACGTTTTTTAAAAATTTCAGGGTATTCTTTTTTGGATTATATCAAAAATGATGATGTTTTAATTGATAAAAATGTTGTTAAATCTATAAAAAGACTTTCAAACTGTTCTGGTAATGACATTGATACGTTGGAAGGAACAGAAGATGACAAAGTTTGGGGTTATGTTGAATCTTATTTAGCAAACTATATAAGTCGCCCATCTTTAAGTGTGTTTTTACAAAAAATAGAAACCGCAGAAAAGACATTAGTTGTATAACTTAGTATCTTTATCTAAATTCCACAAAAGAGCAGCTTATTAGCAATAAATATTTAAGTCGCTCTTGTCTTATCATTTTGCTAGTTTGCTAATTTGATTAAATGTTTATTGCGATTGCTCTAGTAACGTAGATAAGGTTCTAAACTAGACCAACCAAACTATTTCGCTGATATTGATTAGTTTAGACTCTTATCGGAGTTACCTCAAAGAGCGGTATATGAACAACA
>JAITSL010000002.1 GCA_031287855.1 Candidatus Endomicrobiellum roisinitermitis | reverse complement strand
TGCAGAAGCTATAGTTGGAGCGATAGATTTAGAGAACACTAATATTGGCGTGTACGTGTCTTCTGATGTAACTTTGAGTCCAGGCGATGAGTTTGTTCTTATTAGGAGCACTAATGGAGTTACCGGTAAGCCTAAAAGCATTAGTAACATTGTCCAAAAAGGAATGGCAAGCATATTTGATTGTAGTGTAGACATGCAAGAGACGCAAGTTTTAGTAAAATTAACTCGGGCAGAAGTTTGCCCTGCGCTATTTCAAGGATATAATGCAAGTATTGCACTTTTAAATTTTGGTGTAGACCTTGCAATTGACAGAGGGATGCAAGAAATTACAGGGGCAAGTGAATTCGGCAAGGCAGGAATAGTTCCTTTTATGGTGTTTTCTGGTAAAAATGGGGATTATGGCTCAAAGTCGCAAGTAAAGGTTAGTGGTATTTCAATGCTAGCAGGCGTTAAAGTAAAAGAGTTTGAAATAAAAAGCAGGCCATTAACAATGGGAATATTTTGTGAGTATGGCAACGGTAAGTTTGATTCCAAAAATGATTTTAATGAGGTTGATATAAAGTCTAAAGGAACAGCTTCTTATGTAGGAGGCGGTTTATTAGGGAGGACATATTTTAAAGACAATGTTTATTGCGAGGTTTCATTAAGGATAGGACAAACAAAAGCAGACTATAACAGTGCTGACTTAAAAGATTTTGGTAGTGACTTAAAAGCAAAATATGATTATTCCACATTATATTTTGGGTCGCATTTAGGGTGTGGATATATACATAAATTTAACGATAAACTAAACGCAGACTTGTACGGTAAATATATGTTTTTAAATCAAGATACAAAAGAAGTTGTACTTCCGAGCGAAGAGAAATTGAAATTTTTCGGAGCTAATTCCCAAAGAGTGCAGTTGGGTGCCAGATTTAATTATCTAATGAGTAAACACATAAGTCTTTTGCTTACTGCTGGAGCTGCTTTAGAGCATGAGTTTGATGGTCAGGTTAAAGCAGCTGTAGATAATGCAGAGAGCATAAATTCTAATCTAAAAGGAAATAATGTAATAGGAGAGATAGGATTGGGGAAAGATTTTGGGAAGTTAAATGTGGACTTAGGTGTACAAGGATATGGTGGCAATAAAAGAGACCTACAGGCACAATTAAAAGCATCTTATATATTTTAAATTATGTTATTATTTCTAAGAGGCAAACAAGTGTCTGAAATAAAGTATATATACCAAACAAATTATCACTAAATCTTAATTTAACCAACTTAATACCGCTAAGTCTTAATATTATTTTGAATATACAGCATACTCTTTTAAAAGATGTAAGAGGTTCGAAGTCAATGTTCCAATTTTTTCAAGTAGAAAATTTATTTCAGTTTCTAAAATACCAGCACCAGCAGCAAAAGTAATAATAAAAAAATGATAGAAAAAAATATTTTAAAACAAACTAAAAAAACGTAGGAAGCAGTCCTGCTAATTATATATTTAAAGACTTTAAAAAATATCCATAAATTGTTTTAATAGAGTTAAATTATAACTTGGGTTGGTCAATTTTAAGAAAAAGATGGGCAAAGAATTTATTCGTAAAATCTTCAGTTTATGCGAAGCTTTAAATATAATTATCCAAACAAGGAAAGATTTTATATTTGATTAGTGAGATGAGGTAAATAAATTGCTTTTTAACTCGTATAGTTTTTTGTTATTTTTCCCAATAGTTGTGTTACTCTATTTTGTGTTACCGCATAAACTTCGTTGGGTATGGCTTTTAGTGACCAGTTATTACTTTTATATGTCATGGAATGCTAAATATGTCATTTTGTTAAGCATATCGATAATAATAACATGGGTAAGCGGACTTTTGATAGATTGGTCAAACAAAAGAGGTGGGAAACATAATATTTTAGAGAAAAAGATGTGGGTAGGCCTAAGTGTTATATTGAATCTAGCTATTCTGTGCTTTTTTAAATACATGATTTTTTTTATCGGAAGTATTGCCAAAATACTGAATAGTGGGGGGGGGGGGGAGGTATACCCTTCCCACATTTCAATATTATTCTTCCAGTCGGAATTTCGTTTTACACATTCCAAGCTCTCAGTTACACGATAGATATTTATCGTGATGAAGTGACAGTTGAGAAAAATCTTGCCAAATATGCCCTATTTGTTTCTTTTTTCCCACAATTAGTAGCAGGTCCAATTGAACGATCAAAAGACTTACTACCTCAACTACATCAAAAACATTATTTTAATTTCAATCGTATAAAAGATGGTCTCTTACTTATGCTATGGGGCTACTTTGAAAAAGTAGTCATAGCAGACAGAGTAGCTATTTTAGTGAATACGGTATACGGTGATTGGAAGAATTATGTTGGATTTCAAATTGTAATTGCAACTTTCTTTTTTGCAGTACAAATATATTGTGATTTTGCTGGTTATTCACATATCGCCAAAGGAGCTGCTCAAGTACTGGATTTTAAGCTAGTAGATAATTTTGCTGAACCATATTTGGCAACTTCAATACATGATTTTTGGAGGCGTTGGCATATTTCTTTAAGTACTTGGTTAAAAGATTATGTTTACATAACACTCGGTGGAAACCGTTGCTCTAAGATTAAAAAATATCGAAATATTATGATTACATTTTTGATAAGCGGGTTATGGCACGGAGCAAACTGGCATTTTGTTGTATGGGGCGGGTTACATGGGATATATAATGCTATAGGAGATATATTAAAACCTGTCAGGATAAAACTTTTAAAATTATTTCATGTGTGCCCTGAGTCTACTTCATTTAAAATTGGTAAAATATTAATGACTTTTGCTTTTGTGAATTTGGCGTGGATATTTTTTAGAGCAGATAGTTGTCAAGTAGCGATTAGTATAATAAAACAAATGTTCAAAGAGTTTAATGTATGGATTTTCTTTGATAGAACATCACTTTATAATATGGGACTAGATGAAATTGAATTTAAAATAGCTGCGGTTTCCGTAATACTTCTATATATTTCTAATATAGTTTCTTATGTAAAACCAAAAATAACAATTAGATCTATGATTGAGAATCAAAATTTGGCGTTTAAATATATGGTTTACATTATTGTTATTTTTTCTATTCTTATTTTTGGAATTTATGGACCAGAGTATAAAGCATCAAATTTTATTTACTTTCAGTTTTAGTACAAAATTTATGGCTGTTGATAAAAATAATTTTTTACAGGATTGTTCAATGAAAATTGTTATTCAAGTATCAAAAGTTATAATTTTTATATTTTTGTTTTCGGTTATTTGGTTTTATATAGATTCTGTATTGAAGCCTAAATTTTTTGATGGAATAGAACCTCTTACTGAATTTTATAGATTCCCAAGACAAAGTATAGATGTTGCATTTTTTGGAAGTAGTCATATGGAGTTTAGCATAAATCCAGTAATAATATGGCAAGAAAAAGGAATACCTTCATATGTGTTAAGTGGAAGTATACAACCTTTATGGAATTCTTATTACTACATTAAAGAATGTCTGAAATACCAGTCCCCAAAAGTTATAGTTTTAGAAGGGTTTACATCTGCTGTTGACGTGGAGCTGGATTGGAGTAGAATCGTAAAAAATAATATAGGATTGAAAATGAGTAAAGATAAAATAGAATCTATTATGGTATCTGCTCCAAAGATTAATTGGTTAGAGTTGATTATAGGGCTCCCAGTTTATCATATGAGATATAAAGAACTTACAAAGCGTGACTTTGTTGATCCATATATAAGAGGAGAGAAAGCATACAACAATGGTTTTTATACTTTTGATAAAATAGTACCTCAACTTCGCCCAGATGTTGCAGGTATTACTTCCCTTCGTGATATACCAGAGAAACAATTTAAATATCTTAATAAAATTATTGATCTTGCAAAGTCAAAAAATATAGAATTGCTGTTTGTAATAACCCCCTACGTGCTTTCCTCAATAGAACAGGAAAGATTTAATTGTCTACACAAACTTGCAAAGGAAAATAATATTAAGTTTATAAATTACAATTTATTATATGAAAAAGTTGGTCTTGATTTCAGTTCAGACTTTTTAGACTCACAGCATTTAAATATTAATGGTAGCAGAAAAATATCAAAGCACTTAGCCAGTATTTTGTTCACCGAATATAGATTAGAAGATAAACGTCAAAATCCAGATTATGCAAAATGGAATTCAATGGTTTAAGTTTTCGTTTTAATGTTTTTTTATCTCTGACAGTTTGAGCGACTTGAAAATATCACATCTTGCTGTCTTTTATAGCAACAAAATCAACTTCTTTATCATCAATTTTACATCCATATAATTCGTATCCTCTTCTTAATAATTCAAGGTATACTACATTCTCTAACTTCCGTTCTTTGTCAGCATTTGCTTTTGAACCAAGTAATGTGTACCTTAAACCCATATCAACAAGATAATATTTTTCGTTTGCCTTTAAATGCTGTTTTCCTTTTTAATCAAGTGTATAAGGAAAAGAATTTTGAGTTAAATAGTTTGTAAATTTCTTGTTAAATCCGTCTTGTCCTCAAATGATGAAATATATTCTTTAAAAGACAGTGGCAACATTTGAATTTCGTCAATAAAAACATAATTCATTTTATTGGGCAAAAGATTTTTCTTTATATAGGCGTATAATTTTTTATAATCGGTTAGGTTCTCATTATCAGGGTCTTCTAAATTGAAACATGGTTTTAAGTACGGTTTGCCTAAATTTTTTCAGCAAGACCGAACTGGATCGATTACTTTTTTTTAATACAAAAAATCACTCACAAAAAGTTGAAAAAGTGGTCACTAAAAGGACAAAATTAAGTACTATTTCGCTTATTTCCTTAAAGTTAATCCTTTCATTTTCTTCTGTTTTATCCATTTTTGACCTTTTTATTATACTTAAAAAATGGTCTTATCTGTTTTGACATTAACAAAATTGTGTAACAAGTGCTGAAAATATGGTAATATTTTATTGTAGTCTTTATGCTATAATTAGTTGCTTTAAATATAACTTTTATTTGCGTTTGTGTTGAATCTCAAAAGGTTAAGTTACGCAGAAAAACTATACTTATTAGTTTAATGAAAATACTACTAAATTTTAATAAATTAATATGTGGGGGTTAGATGGTAACAGATATTAATACGTTAAATAGCAAAATTGCACAAGAAAGTGTGCTTGTTTCAAAACTTTTAAATGAGATTTCTAATGTTGTGGTAGGGCAAAGATATGTTTTGGAAAAAATGTTAATAGGATTGCTTTCTGGGGGGCATATTTTGATTGAAGGGTTGCCTGGTCTTGCAAAAACGCTTGCAGTAAGAAGCCTTGCTCAGACTGTACATGCCGACTATAAAAGAATACAGTTTACTCCAGACTTATTACCGTCAGATATAGTTGGCACTTTAATATATAGTCTTCAAAGTGGGGATTTTTCTGTAAAGAAGGGTCCTGTATTTACAAATATAGTTCTTGCTGACGAAATAAACCGTGCACCCGCAAAAGTGCAAAGCGCTTTGCTGGAAGCTATGCAAGAAAAACAAGTTACTATTGGAGAAAACACTTATTTTCTTCCAAACCCATTTTTAGTTATGGCTACACAAAATCCTATAGAACAGGAAGGTACATATCCTTTGCCTGAAGCTCAGGTTGACAGGTTTATGCTTAAACTAAAAGTTTCATATCCTACAAAAGAGGACGAAAAAATTATATTGGAAAGAATGACTCACACTATACCGCAAATAACTGCAGTTTTAAGTTTAGCAGATGTGGAGAGAATAAGAGGTTTAATAGAACAAATTTATGTCGATGAGAAAGTTAAAGGTTATATAGTAGACATTGTTTTTGCCTCTAGACAGCCCGAAGAATACGGACTTAAAGAATTAAAAAATTATATATCTTTTGGTGCTTCTCCTAGAGCGACTATAAATTTAACACTTGCAGCAAAAGTGTATGCATTTTTGCAAGGTAGAGGATATGTAATTCCAGAAGATATAAAGGAAATAGGTCATGATGTTTTAAGGCATAGAGTTCTTACTACATATGAAGCAGAAGCCGAGTCTGTTAATTCAGATGACATAGTTACAAAAATCTTTTCAACTGTGGTAGTCCCTTGATTTAAGTCTGTTTTAAAACTTATCAAATTAACAGGATGCTACCATTATGTTAGATAATATATTAGAAAAACAAATACGGCAACTTGAAATAAAGTCAAACAAACTTGTAAATGAGATTTTTGCAGGGCAATATCAAAGTATTTTCAAAGGGCAAGGTATAGAGTTTGCCGAGGTTAGAGAATACCAAATAGGTGATGATTTTAGAACTATTGATCGCAATGTTACAGCTCGCCAAGGCAAACCTTATATAAAACTTTTTTCTGAAGAAAGAGACCTTACAGTAATTTTTCTTATAGATGTATCTGCATCACAAAATTTCGGTAGCTTTAGTAAACTAAAATCTGAAATTGCGTCTGAAGTTGCAGCCCTTCTTGCGTTTTCTGCTTTAAAAAATAATGACAGAGCAGGAATGTTATCTTTTACAGATAAAATAGAAAAAATTATTACACCTAAAAAAGGTAAAAATAATATTTTAAGAATCATAAACGAGATACTAAACTCTAACCCTAGCGGAACAAAAACATCCATATCTAAAGCGCTTAAAGCGCTTAATGGAATATGGCGTAAAAAAGCTGTTGTGTTTTTGATTTCAGATTTTCAAGATAAAGATTACAAAAGGGATTTAGCGATAACTTCTAAAAGGCACGATTTAATATGTGTAAAGATAGAAGATCTAAAAGAAGTTTCTCTCCCTAAATTGGGTCTCATAGAGATGGAAGATCCAGAAACTAAAGAAAGTATAATGATAAATAGCAATGCAGTTTCTGAAAGTTTTAAGCAAAAAAATAAAGATTTTAACGAAGTAACAGATAAAATATTTAAAGAAGCTAATGTTAGTATAATAAATTTGTATACGCACCAGTCTTATGTAAAACCGTTGATAAAATTTTTTAAGGATAGACATTTAAGTAAATCTATCGCTTAATGTTATATAAAGATAAAGGCAAAAATGAGAATACATTCAAAAATCGCTGGTTTAATTATATTTTCTTTTGTTTTTTGTGCAAATGTGTGTGCAAAAGAAGAAATAAGTGCTAGTTTAAGTAAGAATGAAATTTCTGTTGGAGATATTATAGATTTTACAGTAAAAGCAAAACTAGAACAAAATGCGCAAATAAGCGCAAATCAAGGTTTTAGTTTTGATGGTTTTGATATTTTAAATTTAGATATTGAGCATATTCTAGAAAAAGAAAATGTTTACGAGTTAAAGTTTAAGCTTTTAGCTGACAAGGTAGGAGATGTTATTATAAATTCAAATGCAGTATTTTTTATAAACGCTGATGGGACTAATAATTTGTTTTTTACTCCTAAAAAAAGTGTTGTGGTTAAAAGTATTTTAGGTAAGGACAATAGCAACTATGATATAAAAGATATTAAAAAACTAAAAAAAATTAGATTAGAACCAATGTGTGTAGTATTAATTTCTATGTTGATAATTCTGATTGGTTTGATTTTTTATTTACTTGTTTGTAGCTATATAAATCGACCAAAAGATATAGTAGAAGATCCGCAGCTAGAAGCATTAAGAGAGTTAAGTTTATTGTACGACGCTAGAAGCAGTGTTGATGTAAAAGACTTTTACTATAAAATGTCAAAAATTTTGAGGACTTATATTTCAAAAAAATATAAGTTTTATGCTTTAGAAATGACAACTTCAGAGTTTTTTAAAAAAATGAAGCCATTACTGCCTAATACTATAAACGCGTTAGAATTTAAAAAATATTTATCAGTGTTTAACTTAGCAAGGTATGCTTCGTTTACTCCAAGTCAAACAGAAATAAAAAACAGTTATGATTTTACAAAGAACCTTTTGGAGATTTTATGAGATTTGCAAATCCAGTATTTTTTGTGATTTTTTTGCCTTTATTAATATTGGTATATTTTTACATTAATGTTTTTAAAACAAAATTGTTTAGAACACATATAGCTTTTTCGCGAGTAAAATTTTTAAAAGAACTTTCAGTTTTTAATCTAAAAGCACGTCTTTATAAATTGTTGCAAGTTTTTAAGTATATAGCTTTAATTTTTGCTGTTATAGCTTTAGCTAGACCTCAAGAAGGCAAGGTATTTGAAGAAAGTAATGATCAAGGGATAGATATTGTTATGGCGTTAGACACTTCTTCCAGCATGAGCTCTTTAGATTTTAAACCTTTTAATAGGATGGAAGCAGCAAAAAAAGTGACTTGCGATTTTATAAAAGAACGTAAATACGATAGGATTGGACTTGTAATTTTTTCAGGACTTGCTTTTACTCAATGCCCTTTGACTACAGATAAAACTTCATTAATAGAATTTGTAAAGAATATTAATATAGGTGATACTGGTTTGGATGGCACAGCAGTAGGGTCAGCTATAATGACATCAGTTAACAGGTTAAAAGACTCTAAGGTTAAAAGTAAAATTGTAATTGTTGTTACAGACGGTAACAACAATATGGGAGAAATTGATCCTATAACCGCTTCCAAAATAGCTCAAAGCTATAATATTAAAATTTATACTATTGGAGTTGGCAGTTTGGAAGGTGCCATTTATCAAATAAAAGATCCATTTTTTGGGATAAGAGAAGTTAGATCGTCACAAGATGCAATAAATGAAGATATTTTAAAAGATATAGCAGCAAGTACTGGTGGAAAGTATTTTAGAGCTCAAGACACAAAATCTTTTGAGGATATTATGCAACAAATAAACAAACTTGAAAAATCTGAAATTAAAGTTACTCAGCATACATCCTACAACGAATTGTACAAGATTTTTTTGATAATATCTTTGTGTTTATTGTTAATTACAGTTGTCTTAGAAAATACCTATTTACGAAAACTCCCATAATATGTATATAGTCCAGTGAGGCATGCAGTCTAAATTATTTTAAGTTTTGTAGATGTTTATACCATAGTAAAATACAAAATTTTAATTGTTGGTATGGATAAACCATCTTTACATAGCCGATATTTGTTGTAGATATAAATCTATATCTATAATAGGCTGATTTTTTTGTTTCAAAAAAAGATGTATAATTTGAATAAATATAGAGATTTATAGAAAAGGGATTTGAAAGAGACGGGATATTATATGATAGTAAAGGAATAATAAAATAGAAAAGAAGAAGGCAAAGATAATGAAAAAATTACCGATAGGATTGCAGGCATTTGAGAAGTTAAGAACCGATAATTATGTATATGTAGACAAGACAGAGCACATATATAAGTTAATAAATAGTGGAAGTGTATACTTTTTATCGCGACCAAGAAGATTTGGAAAGTCATTGCTGATAAGTCATTAAAGGAGTTGTTTAGAGGGAATAAGGAGATATTTGAAGGGTTGTATATATGTGATAAGTGGAATTGGACAAAGAAATATCCAGTGATACATTTATACTTTGCAGAGATAGATTATACAAGTGTAGAAGAGTTAAAGAAGTCTTTAATGGACTTTATTAATTCTACAGCTATTAATTACAATGTTTCATTAACAAACAGTACGCTGATTATTTTTTAAGAACAGCATAGGGTTATAAAAATGTTTGCAGATAAAAGTTACTTATTATTGCTAATACTGATTCCATTGCTTACACTATTTTTTTATAGGGCATTTAAAAAGAGAAAAGAGTCTCTTAATATGCTTCTAACAAATGTTAATTTACTTTCACTGTCTGAAGTTAACTTAAATGTGTATAAAGTAAAAAATGTTTTGTGCTTATTCGGGCTTTTTTTTATAGTTCTTGCTCTTGCAAGGCCGCAATATGGAATTAAAAATCATACAGTGGTAAAAGAATCGTCTGAGATAGTGATAGCTTTAGATGTTTCAAAGAGTATGCTTGCTCAAGATTTTAAGCCTAATAGATTAGAAAAAGCAAAATCTATTCTTGTAGATATTGTTAGGGCAAATCCAGGTGAAAAAATGGGAGTTATAGTTTTTTCTGGCGATGCTATATGGCAGTGTCCAATGACTTATGACTTGCAAGCTTTAAAAATATTTTTAGAAGATGTGGTGACAGGTGTTTTGCCAAACGGTGATACGCAAATAGGAAATGCCATTATTCTTGCGTGCAAAGCGTTAAATGGCAGAGTTTCTAAGAGTAAAGTGATGCTTTTAGTTTCAGATGGTGAAGATCATGATTCTAAGATAGATGATGCCATAAGTATTGCTAAAAAGAACAAGTTAAAAGTTATTTGTGTAGCAATAGGTACAAAAGAAGGGTCTCCTGTTCCGGTTCTTGATGAAGCAGGAAAGCTTAAAGATTACATTAAGGACAGTTCCGGGCAAGTGGTTGTAAGTAAAGTAAATTTTGATTTGTTACAAAGAATATCAGAAGAAACTGGTGGTAAATTTTTTGACGCTTCAAATAAAAGTATTTCTTATGATTTAATAAAAACGGTAAAAACTTTAGATAAAAACAATAACGAAATTGACCAAGTAAATAACAAGATAGACAGATTTCAAATATTTGTTTTGTTGGGTCTGATTTGTTTTATTGTTGCTTTTGTTTATCCTGCCAGGTGTAAAAGATGAAAAAAATATTTATTTTAAGTGGTATGTTAGTTTTTTTGATTATACTTTTATTTTTCCTTTTAATATTTTTTACTAAAAGTTTAAGGGACAATAACAAAGCTTTAAAATATTTTAATAAAGGTGATTTTAAAACAGCATCTGAAATTTTAAACAAACAAGTTAAAGACAATCCTAACAATAATGATATTTTAATAAATTCTTCAGGGGTAGATTATAAACTTAATAAATTTGACGAATCTAAATTAAAATATAATAAAGTTTTAAGTTCTTCTGTGTCTGCTCCAGTAGACAAATTTGTTTCTTATTACAATTTAGGTAATGCTGAATTTAAACAAGGTAACATTAGCAAAGCCATTAATTTTTATAAAGAAGCGATAAAAATTAATCCAGATGACAAAGATTCAAAATACAATTTAGAAGTTGCTTTAAAAAAGTTAAATGAAAAAGATTCGTCCCAAAAACAAAATAAGCAGCAGGATAAAAACAAAGAGCAGCAAAACAAAAAAGAACAAGATTTAAAAAAACAAATGGAACAAAATGAGAAATCGCAAGAAGACAGTAAAAAACAACAGCAAGACTTAAAAGATAAAAAAGATAAGGGGAATAATAAGAATCAAAATTCTAAAAAAGAAGAAGAACTGGACAAAGAAAAGCAAAACCTTGATAAACAAAAGCAAGAAATAAGTGAAAAAATCAAAAATTTACAAAATAGCAAATCACAAAAAAATCAAAAGAATCAAAGTGCAGAAAACAAGCAAGAAAAAGGGAATGATTCTAAAGAGTCAAATAAAGAAAAGAAGGATATGCCAGGCTCAATACTTTTAAATTATTATAACGAGTCAGACAAAAATACAAACAGACCTAAAAAGAAACTTAAAGGATATCAAGTGGCTCAACCGCAAAAGGATTGGTGAAATGTTTAAAAAAATAACTTGCCTCCTTTTATTAATAATATTTAGTGCAATCTTTGTTTATTCAGACACTATATCTTATAAAGCTTCTGTAAATAGAAAGACAGTGCCATTAAACGAATCTTTTGTATATTCGATTACTTTAAGCGGAGATGGGACTGATCTTCCTGAACATCAAGTGTCAAATTTAACAGATTTTACAAAATTTGGCACGTCAACTTCTCAGAATATGTCTCTAATAAATGGAAAAGCTAATGTAAGCGTTACATATAAATATACTTTGGGTCCAAAAAGAATAGGCAAATTTACTATACCTCCTGCAAGAATAGCTTATAATGGTAAAACTTATCTTACTGAAACTGTAGATATTGAAGTTATTCCGTCTCAAAGTGCGCAGAGCCTACCTCGCTCAAACACAAATAATGTCACTAGCATGCACCAAAACAAAAAGCAAGCTCAATCTAACCCGCCAGGTAAAGCTTTTGTAAAAGCTACTGTAAATAAAAAGACAGTTTACGAAAATGAAAAATTAGTTTATAAGTTTAGTTTTTATACAAATGTGGACTTGATATCCAATCCAGAATATTTTCCGCCAACTTTTGTTGGTTTTTGGAATGATGGATCTAAACCTAAAAGTCGTTTTGAAGTTATTGGTGGGATAAATTATCGCGTTGATGAAATAGAAACCGTATTGTATCCAATAGAAGTAGGCTTAAAAACTATTCAGCCAGCAAAAATAAAGATAGCTGTTATGGACTTTTCTTCTCCAGATGATGCGGACGATTTTTTTAGTTTGTTTTCAAATATGGGGCGTGGACAAATTAAAACATTAGAGACAAAGCCAGTTAATATAGATGTAATCTCTTTGCCAAAAAGTGATAAGCCTGTTGATTTTTCTGGTGCAATAGGGGACTTTAAAATATTTGCCACTTTAGACAAAAAGCAAGCTCAAACAAATGAACCTGTAACTTTGACAGTCATTGTTAAAGGTAATGGAAATATGAAAAGTATTAGCGGTATAAATTTTGCCTCTTATGAAGGTTTTAAAAAATATGAAACGATAATTTCAAACGATTCAGAAAATATAAAAGAGTTTAAAACAATATTTATTCCTTTAGTTGCAGGCGTCCAGGAAATTCCATCGGCAAGTATTGCGTTTTTTAATCCAGCAAAGAAAAAATATGAAACTATAAAAACTGCTGCGCAAAAGGTTGAGATAACAGGAGAAACTGTTAATTATGGTAACTTTGAAGATGCCGAATTTACTGGCGATGTTGTACGTCAAGATATAAATTACAATAAACAAATTAAAAATGTAAACTATCATAAAGACTATTTACTAAAAAGTCCAAAGTTTTATTTGATATTTGTACCTTTTTTCCTTTTGCTCATTTGCAGTATTTGTTATAAAGTGTACAGAAACAAACATTGCGATGGTAAGTTAAACTTCAAAAAGGGCAACTTGCGCGATGTTGAGAGATTAATTAAGGAAACGGAAATAGAAATTTCTAAAGATAATTATAAAAGATCTTTAGATTTGTTAAATAGTGCATTTATTAAGTTTTTAGATACTCAACTATGCAAAAAAAGTCAACTTTTATCTAAAAATGCAATAATAGGAGAGTTAAAAAAATTAGATTTGAAGTGTGAGAAGGTTGATAAAATACTAAAAATTTTTGAAGAATTTAATTTTTATAAATATTCTTCAGTAAAGTTAAATAGAGAGTACGTTTATAAGTTGTTAAACGATGTTAAATATCTTGTGACAAATATGTAAAAAATATGTTATAAGAAGTTGAATAGAGGTTAGTTAATTATTAAGTTGAAAAAAGGAGGGTTTTATGGAAAAAATGAAATGCACTCTTTGTGGATATATTTATGATCCGGATCTAGGAGTTGAAGATAGCAATATAGCTAAAGGTACATCTTTTGAGCAGTTACCTCAAGACTGGGTATGTCCTGTATGTGGAGCACCAAAAGATGCTTTTGAAGTAGAGAAATAGAGGTAAGTTATGAAGCATATATACTTGGACAATCAGTCTAACACGAAGTTAGATAATAATGTGCTTAATGCAATGATGCCTTTTTTTGTTGATTGTTATGGCAATTCTCAAAGTATTTATTCTTTAGGTGCTGTTTCTAAAGATGCTCTAGATACAGCAAGGTTTCAAGTTGCAAGTTTTATAAATGCAGATGCTAAAGAAATAACTTTTACTTCTTGCGCTACAGAGTCAAACAATTTAATAGTTAAAGGTATAGTAGAATCGTTAAAGACTAAAGGTAAACATATTATTGTTTCTTCTATAGAACATTTCTCTATTTTAAACCCTTTAAAAAAACTACAAAATGAGGGTTTTGAAATTACTTCTTTGCCTGTGGATACAAAAGGGAACGTGAATGCTAAAGAGCTTAAAAAATCTTTAAGAAAGGACACTATTTTAGTGTCTATCCAACATTCTAACCCTGAGATTGGAACTGTACAAAATATTAAAGAATTAGTAGCTATAGTTAAGAATAGCAAAATCAACAATTTTGTTGTTTTTCATACAGACGCTGTAAGTTCTTGCGGTTTTGTGCCTGTAGATGTTAAAGATTTAAATGTAGATGCTTTGACGTTTTCGTCATCTGTAATGTATGGCCCAAAAGGAGCTGCTGCTCTTTATGTTAAGAAAGGTATAAAGGTAATTCCTCAAATTGAAGGTGGTGTTCAAGAAAATTCTAAACGCTCAGGCACAGAAAATATTCCTGCCATAGTGGGTTTTGGTAAAGCTTGCCAAATTGCTAAAATAGAACTTGTTGCAAATGCACAAAAAATAAAAGATTTAAGAGACATACTTATCAAAGAACTGCCAAAAAGAATAGAATATATTTATTTAAACGGTGCAATAGAAAATCGTTTGCCTGGCAATGTAAATTTTTCAATTGAATTTGTTGAGGGTGAATCTTTGTTTTTGCTTTTAGATGCTAAAGGGATAATGGCTGCAAGTGGTTCTGCTTGCGCAAATAAGAACCTAAAACTTTCTCATGTGTTAAATGCGATAAATGTAGATGTAGCTGTTGGGCAAGGGTCTATAGTTTTTACATTGTCAAAATACAATACAAAAGAAGAAATCGACTTTGTTTTAGAAGAGTTTCCTAAAATAGTTAACAGACTTAGACAAATGTCGCCTCTATACTCGTATTTTTTAGAGACAGGCAAAAGAAAACAGGCTGGTCCTGGCACAAATTTTGATCAAGATCATGACCATTGCCACATATGTGAAGAATGATTGTTATATATAGTTTTAAAAGATGTTAATTTATAGAATTTTTGTAAGTTAAAGTGGAATTGGAGGAAGTAGTATGGCATTTTATTCAGAAAAAGTTATGGAGCATTTTGCAAATCCAAGAAATGTTGGACAGATAGAAAATGCAGATGGTGTAGGTGAAGTAGGAAACCCTGTATGTGGTGATATGATGACTTTTTACATAAAAGTTAAAGATGATAGAATAGAGGACGTAAAATTTAAAACTTTTGGATGTGGAGCAGCTATAGCTGTTTCTTCAATGGTTTCAGAAATGGCTAAAGGTAAAACTATAGAAGAGGTTATGAATATTACAAACGATGATGTTGCAAAAGAGCTTGGAGGATTGCCACCAAACAAAATGCATTGTTCTAATCTTGGAGCAGATGCATTACATAAAGCTATAGAAAATTATAAATCAAAAGAGGGTAAATAGATATGTGTAAAGATAATTGTTCTTGCCCGTATTGTCAAATTGACTTAAAAAACAGATTTTTAAATCAGGAATTTTGCAAACCTTGCTGTAAAACTGAAAATGTACATATAAAAATATGTGATGTTTGTAAGTCTGAATATTCTAACGAATATGAAAAATGTCCGATGTGTCAAGCAGAACAAGATGTTAAGATGATGTAAAGTTTTTAACTTTATTAAAATAAAAGGTTGATTTTATGACAGCAAAATTAATAAAAGAAGATATATATTCAGTTGGCGTAGTAGATTGGAATGAAAGGCATTTTCATGGGTACACATATGTGACTAGAAGGGGTGTCACATATAACTCTTATTTAATTATAGATGAAAAGATAACGTTAATTGATACTGTTAGAGAGGAGTTTCAAAAAGAGTTAATAGAGAACATCAAAAATGTTGTTGCCCCTTCAAAGGTAGATGTCATAATAATAAATCATATAGAACCAGACCATTCTGGCGCTTTTGCAGAGATATTAAAAATTTGTCCTAATGCTAAGGTTTATGGTACAGAAAAAGCAAGACAAGGCCTTTTAAAATATTATGGAGTATGTGGAGATTGGGTTACAGTAAAATCAGGCCAAAGCTTAAATATAGGGAAAAGAACATTAGACTTTATAGATGTCCCCATGATGCATTGGCCTGATAGCATGTTTACGTACTCAGCTTACGATAAGACTTTATTTTCAAATGACGGATTTGGACAACATTATGCGACTAACAAAATTTTTGATGATGAAGTTAATTTTGATGTTTTAATGGACGAGTCTCAAAAATATTATGCAAACATACTTTGGCCATTTAATATGCTTGTATCCTCAAAACTTGCAGCAATAGACAAATTAAATCTAGATATTAAGTTTATAGCCCCAAGTCATGGGCTCATATGGCGTAAATATATATCAGAAATTATGCAAAAGTATTTGTATTGGTCTTCACATTCGTGCAAGAATAGGGTTGCAGTTGTATATGAAACGATGTGGAACTCTACAGAGAAGATGGCAAGAAAGATTGTAGAAGGAATAACTTCAGAAGGTGTTGAAGCTATATTGTTTGATGTGACAAAAAATGATATAACAGACATCGTTTCATATATGTTAGATGCCAAAGGCTGGGTGTTTGGTTCATCTACTCATGACGGAGAAATGTTGCCTGTAATTGCGGGCTTCTTGCACTTTCTTAAAGGTTCTAAAGCTAAAGGACGTAAATCTTTTGTGTTTGGTTCTTACGGTTGGAGTGGTGAGGCTGTAAAAGATATTGAAGATACAATTTCTAACGTTACATTTCTTGAACCTTCTTTAAAAGTGGTCTATAGTCCTACTCAGGATGAGCTGGATAAGTGTTTCCGAGCAGGTAAGTCTTTTGCTTTAAAAATAAAGAATGAATAATGAGTGATTTCTTATGCTTATTTCATTAGCTTAATATAGTATTGTTTCATTTTTACAAAATATAAATTTTCATTGTTATTTTGGTTAATAAGTAAGCATATTTTTTAAAATTGCAATAAGAAGGAGGATATATGAAAGGACTAGTTTGTAAAATTTGTGGGTATGTAGCTTTAGATGGCAACAAAGAGATGTGCCCTATTTGTCATGCAAAAAATGTATTTAAAGAAATAGAAGACGCTTATAAAATGCCTGACTTTAAGGCAACCTCAGGAGAGACTGAAAAAAAGCATATCCCCGATTTTACAGTTGTAGAAAAGTGTGGTTTAATTCCTGGGACTGGTTGTGTTGATGTACATGTAAAAATTGGAAAGGTGTTACATCCTGCTTTGCCTGAACATCACATACAAGAAATAACTTTTTATCTTGGCAATAAATTTATTTCAAACGTTATGCTTACATCTAGCATTAACCCTGCGGCAGTTATTCATTTAAAAGATGGGACAAAAGGTAAAGTGCAAGTTATAGAAACATGCAATCTTCATGGTAAATGGTTTAACGAGGTAGAAATAAAATAATATTGTATAAGGACTTGATTATAATAATGGAGGTAATAAGGTTATGACAAAATCAGTTAAAGGGACAAAGACCGAAAAACATTTATTAGCATCATTTGCAGGAGAATCCCAGGCAAGGATGAGGTATACATATTTTGCTTCAAAAGCAAAAAAAGAAGGTTTTGAACAAATTGCTGCGATTTTTACAGAAACAGCAGACAACGAAAAAGAACATGCAGAAAGATTTTTTAAGTTTTTAGAAGGTGGCCCGCTAGAAATTACTGGAACGTTCCCAGCAGGCATTATTAGCAGTACTGCTGAAAATTTAAGACTTGCATCTTCTGGAGAAAACCAAGAATATACAAAACTTTATCCTGATGCGGCCAAAGTTGCTGACAAAGAAGGATTTCCTGAAATAGCAGAATGCTTTAGAAGAATTTCTGTTGTTGAAAAGCATCATGAGGCAAGGTACTTAGAGCTTCTTGACAATCTTGAAAACGATAGAGTGTTTAAAAAAGATATGCCAATAAAATGGAAATGCCGTAACTGTGGTTATGTTTACGAAAGCAAAGAGGCTTTAGAAAAATGTCCAGCATGTTTGCATCCTAAAGCATATATGGAAGAATTGGCTGATAATTTTTAGTGTATTATATATATATTAAATTTATTTGATATATAAAAAAGGTAGCGTAAATAAATTTACACTGACTCTTAGGTTGTGACTTGCCCGTCAGGATTTCTGTGTGGATGGGGTGGTATTTTGCAAATTAATAAATCAATTTTATGCAATACATTATCTTTAGGAAGAAAGTCAGAGGTTGAAATTTCACGTATTTTTTTGACAATGAAATTTATCATTTTTTCTTAAACTCAGTCCAATGAAATACTCAAATTCTAAACCTTAAAAAATAATAACGGTAATAGCATTTGTAGAACTTTTGGATCCATTAGCATCTTCAGGAGGTTTGTTTAAAAATGTTTATGAGCCTTCTTTAAATTAAAATATAATTCTCACTTTTATAAAGTTTGATTGAGTTTTACTACTAGTAATTTATAATTAAATTTCTATGCCAATAACATATCATTAATTTTAGTAATTATTGTGTGTTAAATAGAAATTCAAGTTTTAAAGGCGAGTTACTATAAGCCTTTTGTTGTTTCATACATTATTATAGATGCAGCAATTGCAGCATTTATGGATTGGCAACTTCCGTGCATATTTATTTTTATAAGTTCGTCAGCTAAGTTTTCAGTTTCGTTTTTTATACCGTTAGCTTCGTTCCCCACTACAAAAACACTTTTTTTTGGTATTTTAACAGTATTTAAATGTTTCCCCCCTTTCAATGATGCAGCAAAAATAGTAAATTTTTCTTTTTTCAGCAATTTTACAAGAGTCTGTATGTCTACATTGTCTACTACAGGCAAATGAAATATTGACCCCATTGTTGCACTTAAAGTTTTGTTAGAATATATACCTGTGCTCCTTTTTGACACAAACACTGCTTTAAAAGCAAATGCATCTGCAGAACGTATAATTGTGCCAAGATTGCCGGGATCTTGAATATTTTCTAAGATTATAAACATTCCCATATTGGTTATAACATCTTCAATTTTATAATATTTTTTTTCTAAAACAGCTATTATTCCTTGAGGGGATTTTGTTGTGGACAGTTTATTAAATATATGGTCTGAAAAAACTATTGCGTTTTTAACGTTTTTTGCATTATTTTTATATTTTTCTGATATAAAGATTTGTTTTATGTTCCAATCTTTAGGAATTTCTTCAACTTGTTTTTTACCTTCAACAAGAAAACAGTTATTTTTATCACGAAATTTTTTATCTTGAAGTTTAAGAGCTTCTTTAAATATAGAATTTTGTGTGCTGGAAATTAACATATTCTAGATTTTACTATTTAAACAATAAAAAAGAAAATGTTATACTTTAAACGTCTTAAATAGCTCGATTATTGGGTTACTTTACCTGTAAGGGGAAGATTATGTGCACATTTGAACTTAAAAGTACATCTTGTTGGCAAAATCTCCAGAAACATTATAATGAAGATATGCAAGCTGTTCATTTGAGAGACTTGTTTAAAAATGAAAATAGATTTAATGAATTTTCTGTAAGTGACGATAATATAGGCATAACTTTTGACTATTCAAAAAATATTATCAACTCTAAAACGTTTAAACTTTTAATGGATTTTGCAAAAGAAGCAAAAATAAATGAGTATGCAAAAAAAATGGTTTCAGGTGAAAAGATAAACTGGACAGAAAAAAGAGCGGTACTGCATACAGCGCTTAGGAACAGAAGTAACAACCCTGTCTATGTTGACGGCAAAGACGTTATGCCACAAATTAATACTGTACTTTCTAAAATGAGGAAATTTAGTAACGATTTAAGAACTGGTAAATGGACTGGTTTTACTGGCAAAAGAATTACTAATGTTGTAAATGTTGGAATAGGCGGATCTGATTTAGGTCCTAAAATGGTTTGTGAAGCATTAAAATATTATGCTGATGTAATAAATGTTCATTTTGTTTCTAATATTGATGGCGCAGATATTTACGAAGTGTTAAAAAAATTAAACCCACAAACGACACTTTTTATAATAGCTTCTAAAACTTTTACAACTCTTGAAGCAATAACAAACGCTTTAACTGCTAGACACTGGCTTATAGACCAGTTAGGTGATAAAGCTATTGTAAACCATTTTGTTGCTCTTTCAACAAACGTAAAAATAGTTAAAGAGTTTGGTATTGATGAAAACAATATGTTTGAATTTTGGGACTTTGTAGGTGGGAGGTACTCTCTTTGGTCTGCAATAGGCCTTTCTATTTGTTGCTATATTGGCTTTGAAAAGTTTACAGAGCTTTTAGAAGGGGCTTATTATATCGATCAACATTTTTTTAATACGCCTTATGAGAAAAATATTCCCATAATAATGGCTATGTTAGGGTTTTGGTACAATAACTTTTTTAATGCTTCAACGTGTGCAGTTTTGCCATATAGCCAATATTTACATAGATTTGCTGCATATTTACAGCAAGGTGACATGGAAAGTAATGGCAAAACCGTAGATTTTGAAAATAATAAGATTAATTATCAAACAGGTCCTATAATTTGGGGCGAATCTGGCACTAATGGACAACATTCATTTTATCAGCTTTTACATCAAGGTACAAAGTTTATCCCTTGTGATTTTATAGGCTATATAAATCCTGTAAAAAAAATTGGAGATCATCATGAAAAATTGATGGCAAATTATTTTGCTCAGACAGAGGCTCTT
>JAITSL010000047.1 GCA_031287855.1 Candidatus Endomicrobiellum roisinitermitis | reverse complement strand
TCTAAGCAGTAGGTTGCGTGTTCAACTCACGCCGGAGACGCTTCGTTTTTGGTGGTTGTAGCTCAACTGGTTAGAGCGTCGGTTTGTGGAGCCGAAGGTTGCGGGTTCAATTCCCGTCAGCCACCCCAAAAGTTCCATATTGCCTTTAAATGGCAATCTATATCAGCGTTTGTTGCCTCATCACTTAGAAGCTCAACCACCTTGCCACCAAATTTACAAATCAACATAATTTTTACCTCGAAATAGAAAAAATCTCTTGTGGCTTGTATTCCACAAGAGGCTTTTCATTATCTATGAACTTGAAACTAATATTTAAGGCTCAAAGTATAGCGAAACTTTGCTGAATACAAAGAATCGCTATAATAAATACCCAGCTATAAACACTTTACTACATATGTTCCTGCCTACATTTCTTCTTCAACAATTATATTTTGTCAATTTTACCTGACTTCCGCCTTAAGCCACAAATAGGTAAAATCACAGCTTCTTTTATTCTTTGCCCAGCAACCAGTTTATGATGTTGATGTGTTGTATTCCTTTATATATATTATTGCTATAATCTCGCGTTAATAAATACTTTGGATAGCTATCTTTTATGCTGAGCAATGGCGTAAGTTCTCTCGTTAATGTGTCTTCACTAATAACACTCTGCGCTACTTGATAATATTCTATCTTACAGCCAGGGAGCTGCGCTACAAAATCTATTTCTAAATCACCCATTTTCCCTATTTCAACTTTATACCCTCGCCGCTTTAGTTCAAGATAAACCACATTTTCTAAAATATGTCCCATATCGTTTTGTAATGCGCCTCCTAATAAGAAGTATCTAAGACCTGTATCAACAGCATAGTATTTTGAATTACTTCGTAATCTTTTTTTTCCTTTAAGGTAATAAGATGTCGTTTTATAAAAAACATATCCATCTGTAAGGCTATCAATGTATTTTTCTATAGTTTGAGCATGAATTTTCTTTTCATTTGGATGCGACTTCAAATCATTGTTTATGACATTACTTATCTTATTTATAGATGTTTGACTTCCTATATTACCAAACATAAAACGTATAACTCTTTCTAGCTTTGAAAAATCTGGTATCCCGCGTCTAGCCATAATATCTTTAACTATTATAGTATTATAAAGACTATCAAGGTAACTATGCCATGCTTTTTTATCTAATTCTTTTATTTCTGAAGTTTGAGAAAACATCAAAAAATCTAGAATTTGTGGAAAAGAACCGTATACTAAATAATCGTTAAATTTAGCTTCAAGTGTTATGTTTGACGTTCCCTCAAATACATACATGTATTCCTTAAATGATAAAGGAAGCATTTTGATTTCTATAAATCTGCCAGAAAGCAATGTACTCATAGACGAAGAAAACATATAAGCGTTAGACCCTGTAACATATAAATCCACATTTTTCTTAAGCCGTAAACTATTGATCACTTTAGGAAAATCTTTAACTAGTTGTATTTCATCAAGAAATACATAGTTCATTTTATTTGCTTCAATATGACTTTCAACATATTTATGTAGGTTTTGCCAATCTAAAAGGCTAGAATTATCAGCAAGTTCAAGATTTATATTTAAAAGCTGTTCTTTAAATACTCCTTTTTTGAATAAATAATCCTGAAACAATAAAAATAATGTTGATTTTCCGCAACGGCGGACCCCTGTAACTATTTTTATGAGGTCATCTTTATCTTTAAACCTTACTAACTCAGCAAGATATTCTGGTCTATTTATCATAATCTCTCCATTTACTATAATTATATGAAGATTTCAGCACAAAATCAAGTGTTTTATATAATCAATTATAGATTTTATGATTTTTATTCAATTATATTGCAAAATTGCAATTTTATGAATAACTACTTCGCTTCTGTAAAAAATTTGACTTACTGTAAAGAATTTTGATTAAATTAATAATATAGTAAATTATGACTTAAATAGTCCCATGTTTTTGATAAGTCCTTTGACATCAATTCTGGTTCCGTTTTAGTTTCGTCTTGAGCTTTCTGTTTTGATGAGACTAAAAAACAAAATTTATTTTAATTGGATTTACTTTTAAGTTTTGCAAAAGTTTTGTTCTTTTTCTTCTTTGCTTGAATAAAGTAATTCGTTTAGTTTCAGTTTGCTTCTTGCATTTGCTAGTTCTCTTCCGATGTAAAAGAAAATTTTTTTCTGCCACCCAATGTGTTTACTCCAAAACCAAAATGTAATCCTGCCATTTTTTGAACTAACTTTTGTATATAAGCTGTAGTTCCTAAATCTGTTTTTCTTTTTTCATGCTCACTTGCTTTGCCAGAAACTAAAAGATCTGCTTTTTTTATTGCCTGCATATATGGCGCACGTTTTTATATAAGTTTGCCAATCATTTTTTTTTGGCATAAACCACTCATAAGGGGTTAATCCGACTTTGGCTTGATTAAAACTATTTTTTGTTAAAACAAAATTTGAAAAAGAGTCAGAACCATCAGTGTTTTGAGGAACAATTCAAAACAGCTAAAATTTCTCGCAAAAGCAGAAAGCGTTGCTGAACTTGCCAAAAAATCTAAAATGACAAGAAAAACATATACAGATTTTTGTCAAAAGAGAGTAATCCTTCTTTTGCTAATTTGATAACAATAATTTTCAATTTAGGTATAGATTTTAAACTAAAAGTAGCCTAACAATAATTCAGACTTTTTGACTTAATAAAAAAAATTTGGTTTAATCATAAAAATTGTAAATTGTTTATATAGCTTACAATCTAAGTTGTCATAGCTAGTATGTTATCTTTATTTGCTGGCGGCGTAGCTCAGGGGTAGAGCAGAGGACTCATAAGCCTTTGGCCGTAGGTTCAATTCCTGCCGCCGCCATTGTTACAGGTCTTTAAATATAAACTTTCCTTTTACTACAAAAGTATGCAAACTCTTCTAATATTATTAGCAGGCTTTTCAACGGTTTTACTACAGTTGTTATTTTTCAGAGAAGTTTTATCTATATTTAACGGAATAGATCTTGTTATTGGATTTTTTGTATCTAGTACAATTTTTTCTTTCACTTTAGGTATTTATACATTGTTTCATTTTAAACTAGTTAAAAACGAAATTAAATATGTTTTTTCTAGTAGTTTTCTTCTTATACTTTTTTCTTTAACATCTTTTATTTTTTTGCAAAATATTAGGTTTATTTTTAATATCCCTTTAGGTTCAGAAATTTCTTTAAAAAATACTTTTATTTCTATATTTTTTACATTATTTCCAATTAGCTTTCTGCAAGGCTCTCTTTTATTTTCGATAACAAAACTGTGTTGTTTAATCCAAACAACTTCAATAAAAAACAAATTTTGTAACCAATCATCTCAAGACACGTTTGATAATAGCACAAATAGCAAGTTAATTGACAATAACAAAAAGTTACAAAATGTAGAACCACTAATAAAAGACAAAAACTATTTGAAATATTTTTTTTCTTACTCATCTAGTTTTATAGTCGCAAGTTTATTATACTCATATTTATTTTACACATTTATTGGTACAAGAATACTTATAATAGCTTTTATTTCTTTGATAACAATCACATTTATTATATCTAAAAGTAAAACTATGATAAGTCTTGTATTATTATCAACATGTATACTATTTTCTTTATTTTTATCAAACCTGCCTGAAAAAATTGATAAACAGATCTTACATAAAAATTTTTCAAATACTGAGATTGAGAGCTATCATCACACACCTTATGGGCAAATTGTTTTAACGCGAAGAAATAACGAGTATCATTTTTTAGTTAATAACTCTCTTCTATTTTCTTTACCAGACAATAACATTATAGAATCAGAAGATTTTGTACACATTTCAATGCTACACCATCAAAATCCTAAAAATATTTTGATAATCGGCAAAATTTTAAAATGTCTTCCTATAATACTTAAATATAATATTGATACTATTGACTACGCAATAAACAACAAAAAAATTATAGAAAATATTAAACCCCAAATTGCTAATCTAGATATTATGTTAAACGACAAAAGATTACACATTTATAACCAGAACACAAAATACTTCATCGCACACAATAAAAATAAGTATGATTTAGTGTTTATTGCTTTTGATACTCCAACAAATTTGTATATAAATAGTTTTTATTCTAAGGAATTTTTTGAAACCGCTAAATACTCTTTAAAAAAAGACGGATTTCTGGCATTACAACTACCAGGAAAAATGGTTTTTCACTCTTATGTTACAATAGAATTAAACCAATCTATAATAAAAGCATTAAAAGCAAATTTTAAAGAAGTAAGAATAGTGCCTGGCACAAAAAATATTATACTAGCATCACAGACTCCAATGCCTTATAGAATGTTTATAAAAAGACATTTAAAAAAAGTACAAGACAAAACATTAGTATTAACAAAACACCATATTGACGAAAGAATGGACACAGAAAAAACAAAATGGTTAACAGCCGAACTAAAAAAACTAAATTATAGAAGCATTACAAATACAATATGTACACCATATGCTATGATTTTTTCTGTATTGCACGAGCAAGCCAAATTTTCTCCATATTTGAGTGTTATTTTAGATAAAATATCATTGTATTCCTATTTTATTATTTTTGGGATAATAATTATCTTTTTTTTATCCAAATCTATATATAAAACTTCATCTTTTACATGTATGTCAACATCTTGTTGGCTTAATTTTATTATTATTTTTATCTTACAAAGTTATAATGGACAAACCTACAAATTAGTTGGACTGTTTTTATCCATATTTATTTTAGGTGCCGTTTTTGGAACATTTCTAGCAAAAAATACATTAAAATTTGTATTAGCAACAAGAAAAATTCTTTTTACAGAAGTTCTATTTTTAATTATAATTTTTACATTGTTTATATTTTTAAAAACAAGTAAAGAAAATTCATGGTTATTGTGTATATTCCTATTTTTTTCAGGATTCGCGTTAGGTATTGAGCTTCTACTTCTTATAGAAATATCTAAAATCCATCAAAGCATAAAAAAAATATTATTGTCAGGGGCTTTTGGAGCATTTGTTACGTCTACATTAGGAGGAAGTTTTTTAATTTTAGTTTGGGGAATACAGAATTCAATTTTATTTATACTATTTTTCAAATTTTTAATTTTTTGCCGTTGGGCAGATTTAACAAAACACAAAATCGTATAACATTTCAACTAAGATACATTAACGTATATAAAACCTTACAACATATTAGATTTTTGATATATAAGTTAAATTGTTACTGCAAAGTTAGTTTAGTGTCTTATCTAGGTTACTAGATCAATCGCAACAAACTTTTAAACAAAATAGCAAACTAGAAAAAAGTCGCTAGTAAAAGAGATTAGATCGTTAAAAGATTTTCAACCTATCCTATAATAAAATAAGTAGTGCTTTCTCATATTTTTATCTTACTTTTTTAACTTCTTTAATGTCTAAATTTATAAACGAATGTGTCGGTTAGATAAAAAAAATTGAAAAAAAGATTGCAAAAATGTAGTATACATTAATGAAAAAAGTAACTGTAAACTTAAAAGATAATAAATACGATATTTTAATTTCACAAAATCAAAACAAATTTCTTTCAGCTTTAAAAAAAGTTATAAAAACAAACACTTTTTTTATTATTACAGACAATAATGTAAAGAAAATACATTTAAACTTTATTTTGAAATTATTAAAAAAACAAGGATATAATGTTAAAATAGCAGTTATAAACGCTGGAGAATCTGAGAAAAATATAAAAAATTTAACATTTTTGTACAACAAAGCTCTAAAGGACCGCATAGATAGAAAAAGTTGCGTAATAGCTTTAGGAGGTGGAGTTGTAGGTGACATTGCTGGTTTTTTTGCTGCAACGTTCATGCGTGGAGTTAGTTTTATACAAATTCCTACTACTTTACTTGCAATGACAGACTCTTCAATAGGAGGCAAAACTGCAATAAATACTGCTAAAGGTAAAAACATAGCTGGTGTATTTTACCAACCAAAACTTGTTTGGATTAATGTACATTTTTTAACTACTCTCTCAATACAACATCTAAAAAATGGACTAGCTGAAGTTATCAAATATGCACTAGTTTTTGACAAAAAATTCTATACACATATAAAAAGTGAATTAACTAATGGATTTTTAGAAGATTTTGATTATTTAATATACAAGTGCTGCCTTTATAAATCAGAAATCGTAAAAAAAGATGAGAAAGAAATATCTAGACTTAGAATTATTCTAAATTTTGGACACACGTTTGCGCATGCTTTAGAAACTTATAGTGCTTATAAAAAGTTCTTGCACGGAGAAGCTGTAGCAATTGGCATGTTATTTGCAAGTTTAGTTTCATTAAAGTTAAAGTTATGTTCTAAAAAAACTTTTAAAGAAGTAAAGCAAATTTTAAATCTTGCGGGTTTTAAATTACATGTTAAAATAAACATAAAACAATTTTTAAATTTAATGAAAAACGATAAAAAAACTATTTCTGATAGCATCAATCTTATTTTAATATCTGAAATAGGTAAAACAAAAAATATTTTGGTGAAAGATAATATTATTTTAAATGTACTAAAAAATTTTTCTGGACCAAAAAAATGAAAAAAGTCCTTATAATAAACAGTCCAAACATCAACATGTTAGAAATCAGAGAACATGAAATTTATGGGCCAACTCTATTGGCAATGCTGAAAAGCAAATTGAAAGCCTTGCTAAAAATTTAACTTTATAAACTGAATTTTTTCAGTCAAACCATGAAGGTCAAATTATAGACAAAATCCAAAACAGTTCAAACGGTAGATATTGCTGGCCTTATTATTAACACTGCAGCATTTACCATACATATATAGCAATAAGAGACGCTTTGTCTTGCATAAAAGTACCTCTGTATCGAAGTGCACATTTCAAAATATATATAAAAGAGAAGAGTTTAGACACAAATCATATATTGCCCATGTAGTAATGGGACAAATCACTGGATTTGGAACTGATGGAGACTTGTTTACTCTAGAAAAGCTTAAATCTTTAATTTAAGTACAAAACTAAAGCGCATCAAAGATATCTTTAAGATGCGCTTTAGCTGTTAGAGGTTAGATTTTTTTTATGTTTGCTGCTTTAGGACCTTTGTCAGAATTTACAACTTCAAATTCGACAGCGTCACCTTCTGCTAACGACTTGAAACCTTCAGACTGAATAGCTGAATAGTGTGCAAAAACATCACCCGATCCGTCATCGTTAGAAATGAATCCATACCCTTTCTGGTCGTTAAACCACTTAACTTTACCTTGTGCCATTACCACAACTCCTTACTTTATCCGACTAGCGGATTATTGATTACAACCTACTTTAATGGTTGTGTTGTTATTATAACAAAATAATTATATAATTGTCAACTATAGAAATCACAAAACAAATATTTATCGTCGTAAAAATTAAATTTCTAAGGATTAAAATGGATAAAAAGATTTTACAAGTTTTTCACAATTACAAAATTGACTCTGTACTTTTTACAAGTCAAAAACATATATTTTATTTAACAGGAGCCACATTTGATGGTTTTTGGTTTCTATGTACAAAAAGCAACTATTATGCAATATGTTCAAAAATGATAGAAACACAAGTTAAAAACTTTTTCTCAAAATCAAAAATTAAAGTCTATCCGTATACCCCTTTTTATAAAGCAGTAGCAGACATCTTAAAACAAAACTCTATCAACAACACTATAATAGATCCAAACTATATAAACGCTTCCGATTTTATTTTATTAGACACTATTTTAACAAAAGAACAAATTAAGCTAGAAAAAAAAGTTGGTGTTTTAACAAGTAGTCGCATTGTTAAAAATGCCAGTGAAGTTGCAAATATAAAAAAAGCTTGCCAAATAGTATCTAAAGTCTGTAATACTATAAAAACACAACTAAGACCCGGGCTTAGAGAAATTGACATCTACTACAAAATCCTAGAGTTATTTGCAAAAAACCAAGTTACAGAAAGTTTTCCCCCTATAGTAGCATGTGGACAACATTCAGCAAACCCACATCATAAAAGTTCTAACACAAAAATAAAAGAAGACGATATAGTACTTATAGATATTGGCTGCTCTTATAATGGGTATTGCTCTGATTTGACACGTACATATTTTTTAGATAAAATCAGACGTGAAGAAAGTATAATTTGGGGTACAGTAAAAGCGGCTCAAGATGCCGTTTTAAACAATATAAAAGCTGGGGAAAAAATATCTTGGGCAGACAAAACAGCAAGAGAAGTTATAAAAAGGGCTGGTTTTGAAAATAACTTTATCCACAATACAGGACATGGAGTTGGTGTGGAAATTCATGAAATACCTTCGTTAACATCTAATACCGAAGGTATTTTTTTATCTAATATGGTTGTAACAGTAGAGCCTGGTATATATATAGAAAACAATTTTGGAGTAAGAATAGAAGATACTATATTAATAAAAAACAATGGTTGCGAAATTTTAACTTTTGCAACATATTAAAGTAATATATAGGAGAAAGAATGGTCCCAACATCAGGTTTTAAAAATGGACTTAATATTTTAGTCGACGGAGAACCGTATCAAATAATATGGTTTCAAAACCATAAGCCCGGGAAGGGTGGCGCTGTTATGCGCGTAAAATTAAGACATCTTAAAAAACGTGGGACAATAGAACGCACATTTAAATCTGGAGAGAAATTTGACACGTTAAGTGTTACAAGACAAAAAAAGCAATTTTTATACAAAGAAGGTGAAAATTTTAACTTTATGGATATGGCCACATACGAGCAAATCACTGTTTCTCCAGAACTGTTAGGAAATAAAGTAAAGTTTCTTAAAGAAAATCTTGAAATTGAAGCTATTTATTTAGAAAATGAACTTATTGACATTGACCTTCCAATAATATTAGAAATGGCAATAATGCAAGCTGAACCTGGAATAAAAGGTGATTCTGTTTCCAATCTTACAAAAATAGCAAAATTAGAAACTGGCGCTGACATAAGAGTGCCTCTTTTTATTAAAGAAGGTGATAAAATAAAAGTTGATACTAGAACTGGAGAATACGTAGAAAGAGTTTAGTATTTGCTATTGAATCTAACATTTGTTACGTTAATATTTGTTACGTTAATAATGGAGATAAAATGAATCCTCAGGAAATTAAAGATTTTTTAAAGTCAATAAAAAATACCGACATTGAGGAAATGAAATATCAAAGCGGCAATAGTTCTCTATATTTTAAAAAAACAAATGTAGAACCTGCTACCAACAAAAACAATTTCATAGAAAGTATTCCTCAGAAAATAGAAGAAAAAAAGCCAGCACTTATAGCAATTAAGTCTACAATGGTTGGAACTTTTGCAAGTTCTCAAAGCAATGATAAGCCTCCATATGTTAAAGAAGGTGATACTATAGCTAAAGGGCAAAAAGTCGGACAAATAGAAGCAATGAAAATTATTAAAGACGTTTTATCGTCTGTTGAAGGGAAAGTAATAAAAGTTCTTATTTCAAATGGACAATCAGTAGAATATGGACAACAGCTATTTTTGTTAGAGCAACTTAAACAAAGTAACAAGTGACGATAGCTAATAGGAGAACTCATGTTTAAAAAGGTTTTGATTGCAAATAGAGGAGAGATTGCTTGTAGGATAATTAGAGCCTGCAGAGAACTAGGTATCAAAACAGTCACCATTCACTCAGAGGTGGATAGGGAAAGTATGCATGTAAAAATTGCAGACCAATCTATATGCGTAGGTCATGCAAGTGCTGCTGAAAGCTATTTAAACATACCTAGCATTATAGCAGCCGCAGAAATTTCCGGAGCGGATGCAATTCATCCGGGGTATGGTTTTTTGGCTGAAAATACATATTTTGCAGAAGTTTGTGAAGCTTGTGGTATAAAATTTATAGGCCCTTCAAAAGAGTCTATAGAGCAAATGGGTGACAAAATTTCTGCAATAGAACTCATGAAAAAGTCAGGAGTGCCAACTATGCCAGGATCTAATGGGCCAGTAAATCCTGAGGACTCTAAAGTTTTTAAAATAGCAAAAAAAATAGGATACCCTGTAATAGTTAAAGCAACTGCTGTCGGTGGCGGAAAAGGTATGAGAATAGTAAATTCCAAAGAGGAGTTGCAAAACGCTATTGTAATGGCACAAGCAGAAGCAAAAGTTGCTTTTGGCAACCATGACGTATATATTGAAAAATATATAGAAGAACCTAGACATATAGAATTTCAAATTCTTGGAGACAAGTATGGAAAAACAGCTTATTTGCCTGAGAGAGACTGCTCCATACAAAGAAGACATCAAAAACTTGTTGAAGAAAGCCCTTCTCCTTTCATATCGCACGCTTTAAGAAAAAAAATGGGTAAAGCTGCAAGGAGTGCAGCTTCTGCAATTAAGTATGTTACCGTAGGAACTGTAGAGTTTCTTGTAGATAAAAAAAGCCATTTTTATTTTATGGAAATGAATACAAGGATTCAAGTAGAACATCCAGTTACAGAAATGATTACAGGCATAGATTTAGTAAAAGAACAAATTAAACTTGCTGCTGGAGAAAAACTTTCTATATATTCTGAAAAAGTTAAAATTTTAGGACATTCTATAGAATGCAGAATTAATGCAGAAGACCCTGATCACGATTTTATCCCTTCGCCAGGAACTATAAACACACTATTTTTGCCAGGCGGACCTGGAATAAGGGTTGACAGTCACGTTTATAGCGGCTGTACAATCCCTCCATTTTATGACAGTTTGATAGCTAAAATTATATCTTTTGGTTTTGACAGACAAGAAGCTATAGTTAGAATGCAAAGAGCGTTAAGAGAGATAAAAATAGACGGAATTAAAAACACTTCTTCTTTACATTCTAAAATTATGGAAAATGAAGCTTTTCGTGAAGGTAATATAACTACAGACTTTCTATCAAAAAACATATTTGTGAAATAATCTTTAACATAACCAAAGAGGTAAAATAATGGACAATAAAGAAATTATCTCTATCTTAATATCTGATAGTCTAGAAGCAAAAAAGAAAATGCTCGAACAAAACCAAATAGAATTCATTGAAAAAATAACAAATAAAATTATCGAAACTTATATAAGCAAAAATAAAGTTATTATTTGTGGAAATGGAGGATCAGCTTCAGATGCTTTACATTTTGCAGCAGAAATGGTTGTTAGATTTGAAAAAAATAGAGCTGCACTTCCATGCATAGCACTTTCTTCTAATGTATCATCGTTAACAGCTATAGGCAATGATTTTGGTTATGATGCATCTTTTAGCAGACAGCTAGAAGCTTTTGCGAAAAATGGTGATACTTTTATTGCAATATCCACTAGTGGTAATTCAAAAAACGTTATAGAAGCTTTAACTCTTGCAAAAAAACTTAATATATTTACTATAGGCTTTACAAATATCAACGGTGGAAAAATGAAAGATATGTGCGACTTATGCTTTTGTGCCCCGTCAAACATAACAGCAAGAACCCAAGAATGCCACATTCTTTTAATCCATATAATTGCAAAGCTAGTTGAAGAAAAGTTATTTTAGTATCTGCACCAGTAATGAGGTATCTATTCCAATATTTTTACTCTTAATTAAATAGAATCTCAAATCTCTAACTAAACTTGTACATTGCTAACTATACTATTAGACTCTATTCGCAAATAATTCATTTAAACTATAACATAACAACTATTTTTATTGCACATAAATTTCACTTTCTAAGTATTGATATTAATGAATTTTAATTATAATATGTAGTATCTGATTTAATCGGTATTAAGGGAAAGTGAGACGTTATGATGATTTGTATTTATGAAGATCAAGAAAATTATAAAACATAAAGGTGAGAAAAATGGTATAAGTTAAAAAAGTTATAGCCGTAATGTTAGTAGAATTGATGTTAACAGTGCAATTATTGAATCATCTCTAGGTGGAACTCTAACTAACTCCTTCAAATCTACATCTTATCTCTTTTTTCTCTCCAAACGCTATCGCTAACAAACTAACCTTGTTAGTCTTGTATTTCTCATAGTACTTAGTCTCTCTTATCTGCTTCATCGCTTCTTTTATCTTCTTTTCTACCACTGCTCCTTTTCCCTTTGCATATTTGATTTCTACCACTACTACACTCTCTTTGCCTTTTATTACTACATCTATCCTTCCTTTATCTGTGTGCACTTCCCCTTCTACTTCATACCCACTCATCTTTGCCGCTAGTAAAAATAATGAATGATAATATGATTCCCTCTTTGTATGTAAATCGTATGGTATATTTGCAAACAATTCTTTTAGGCTCTCTTCTAATCCCTTTGCATCTTTTGCTCTCATCCTTTCCTTTATCTTCTTATTCACCTCATTTACTTCTTCTGCACTCCTTAACGTATACTCCTTCATCAAACTACTTATAAATGCTCTCTCTACCTCATTATTTGGAAAATCTATTACATATTCTGGCTCATCTTCTATAATCTTCTTTTCTTTTATCGTCATATACCCTGTCTGAAATAGTAATGCTGTCGTATCTATACTTTCTCTCCCTTCTCCCTTCAAACTTCCTATTCCTACTTTCCTTCTCTCTATACATATTTCCAAGTTATCCTTTTTCCTTATCTCTTCTATCAAAAATGTCGGCGTTCCTGTTTCAAACCAATGCCCTATAAATTCTTTACTATCACAACACTTTAATGTTGAAAATGGATTATATACAAACACCTTACCGTCCCATGAGTACCCATTGTACCAGTACTTTATCTTTGACAACAACTCTTCTTCTCTTAAGCCCATCTCTTTACTTGTGCTTTCTATGTACTCTTTAAAGCTACTTTCTAGCTCTTCCTGTGTGTATCCGCATATTGAACTATACCTACTGTCTAGCGTTATATTATTCAAATTGTTTAACCCTGAAAATATTGATAATCCTGAAAACTGTGATACTCCTGTCAATAATACAAACTGTATGTGTTTATCCCCTGCTTTTATCACTTGATAAAAGTTGTGTAGACTCCTTTTTACTTCACTATATATCTCTTTATTTAATAGATTGTCTATTAACGGCTTATCATATTCATCTATCAATATTACTACCCTCTGCTCTGTTTTTTTGTGTAGCTGTTCTATCAGTTCTGCAAACTTTACTGATATAGGTGCATCCTTTGTTATCTCTACATTATTTCTCTTTGCTGTGTTATCCAAAAAAACATTAAACGATTTTTCCAGTTCTTCACTATTCTTATATCCTATCTCAGTAAAGTCTAAACGTATCACTGGATTCTTCTTACTCCAGTCCCATTTGTCCCATATATACAGCCCTTCAAATAGGTCCTTATTAGCTTTAAACAGTTCTTCTAGTGTACTTATCAGTAACGATTTCCCAAATCTCCTTGGTCGTGATAAAAAATATACACTTCCATTGTTTATTAAATTATATATATGCCCTGTCTTGTCTACATATATAAAATTGTCGTTTCTTAGTTTCTCAAATGTATGTGTCCCTATCGATAACTTTTTCATTCTTCTTCCCTTCCTTTTTCCTATATCCTTATCTTTATTTCTCATTATACTAAACTTATTTATCTTTTAACCTTTACTATAAATACAAATAACAAACCGGTATATATTATTTTAAATATAAATATACCGGCTTTTTTGTTTTAAACTCACTCAAGATAGGGTTTAAATTTACTGCTCTTAAATCATTTAAACTTCATCTATACAACTAACAACGGCATATCGGTTAGATACATTTTGTTAAATGTCCTTACTTTCTCATTAAAGTTTTTCATATCTGATATATATTGGCTTGTTACTAATATGTGTTTATCATACATGTCTGTCTTTTCTATCACTACTATC
>JAITSL010000037.1 GCA_031287855.1 Candidatus Endomicrobiellum roisinitermitis | reverse complement strand
ATTGGGGTCATAGGCAAAGCCAACGATTTGGCTTTGCGATGGGGTTCGAAGCTCGGAGCGAAATTTTTGTTTGAGCGAAGCGAAAGGCAAAAAGAGCGAGAGCAGGCTTGGAGGAAAATTCCGTCATAAGCGCGGTTGAGGAAAAATTACAGAATATTTTGAATTCATACTCTCTGGATTTTGCCAAGCATATTCAAACATCTGACATCGCGCGGATTTCGACTATATGGAATTCAGTTCCGTTGCAATTATTCAAAGAAAACAGAAAATTTATTTATAAGCTGATAAAACCAGGCGCTAGAGCAAAGGAATACGAAGACGCTTTGCTTTGGCTTGAGCATGGCTGGTTGGTTTACAGAATTTTTTGCATTTCAAAACCAGCTTTACCCTTAAGCGCATATGATGATTTAACTGCTTTTAAAATATATCTTTCCGATATCGGGTTGCTTAGAAAGCTAGCCAAGCTCCCTCAAGAAGTCGTTTTGCTTAACAATAATTTGTTTATTGAATTTAAAGGCGCGCTGGCAGAAAATTTTGTTGTGCAATCTTTGGTTAATCATTTTGATGTTAAACCGAAATATTGGGGTTCACATGGCAAGGCGGAAGTTGATTTTATCTTGCAAAACGGAGTAGATATTATTCCCATAGAAGTAAAATCAGCCGCAAGCGCAGCGTCAAAAAGTCTTGCGGAGTATGATAAAAAATACAGTCCACAAATCCGTATAAGATATTCGTTAAATAATTTTAAAAAAGACGAAAATTTGCTAAACATACCGATATTTTTTGCTGATTGGACAAAAAAATATTAGGTTTGATTTAATCCCTGCTTTTCTTTTTGTTGAATATAAAATCTATCCTTTTGTTTAATACCAGTCAAAACAGGTATAAAAATAATAAGAATATTTATAGTAAAGATCAATTAGTAGAAAAATGGTATACTTAATGAGTAAATATGTACTTGAGAGGTAGTATATGAAGAGATTACCAATAGGGACACAGTCATTTGAAGTATTACGTAGAAGAGGAGATATATACGTAGACAAGACAGAGCATATATATAATTTGATAAGTAATGGAAGGATATATTTTTTATCAAGACCAAGAAGATTTGGGAAATCGTTGTTGATAAGCACATTAAAGAACTTATTTAAAGGGAACAAAGAAATATTTGAAGGGTTGTATATATGGGACAAATGGGATTGGGCAAAGAAATATCCAGTAATACATTTAGACTTTGCAGAGATTCAATACGCAACAGCAGAACAGTTAGAAATATCACTTGATAAATTTTTAAACGATGTAGGGAGGGAAGAGAAGATAGAGCTTCAAGAAACAGCAACAAGGCTTGTAGATGTTAAGTTTGCAGAGCTAATAGAGAAGATGCATAAGAATAGAGGGGAGCAGGTAGTAATACTGATAGACGAGTATGATAAACCAATGATAGACAGTTTAAATAAAGCAAAAGAAGTACATCAAGAAATAAAAGAAACACTGCATAATTTTTATCAAGTAATAAAAGCCAGTGATGAACATATAAAGTTTATGTTTATGACAGGGGTATCAAGATTTGCAGGATTATCAATATTTTCAGCATTGAATAATCTAAACGATATAACTATGAATAATAAGTATGCAAGCATATGTGGATACACACAAGAAGAGCTAGAAGATGGCTTTAAAGAATATATAGGAAGTACAGCAGAATATATGGCAATAAGTAAAGAAGAGTTGTTGAGAGAGATAAAGTACTGGTACAATGGATACTCATGGGATGGGAAGGAAAGGGTATACAATCCATTTTCAACATTGAAATTCTTTGATAACAAAGAATTTGAAGGATACTGGTTTGAAACAGGGACACCAACATTTCTGATAGAGCAAATAAAGAAGAAAGATGATTTGGAATCATTATCAGAAGCAAGAGTAGTAAGTTCAGGGATATTAAGAGGAAACAGCAGTGATTATGCAAATATAAACAATACGGCATTGTTATTCCAAACTGGGTATTTGACAATAAAGAAGAAAGAAAGAAGTGATGATGGTATATTGTATACAATAGACTTTCCAAATAAAGAAGTAAAAGATTCGTTTTTGATGATATTAGTATCAGAATATGTAGGCAAAAGCCAAATAGAGGTGTTTAATTTAAATGTTAGGATACAAAAAGCATTGATAAGTAAGAAAGAGGAAGAGTTACAAGAAGCGTTAAGAGAGTTGTATGCAAATGCAGTATATGATACAGATACAAAGAAGGAAGGTCAGAGGCAAACATTGTTTGTAATAGCAGCGCGATTGTCAGGGTTTGAAGTAGAAACAGAAGTGCATACGAATAAAGGAAGGATAGATGTAGTGTTAAAGAAAGGAGACAGGGTTGTGGTAGTAGAGATAAAGTACAGCAAAGATAATAAGCTAGAAGGAATGTTAAAGGAAGCAATGCTTCAAATAAGAAAGAATAAGTATTACGAAAAGTATGCAAGTAATGATGTTATATTGTTGGCATTAGCTTTTGGGAAAAACAAAGAAATAAGATGCAGATTTGAAAATATTTAAAATTTTTGTTAAAGGTATTATAAAAGAGTAAAGAGATGATGGGTAACTTTTGGGTTAAAAGTGTGTAAAAAGATCAAAATTCACTAAAAATGGAAAAAGAAATTTTTTAATTGTTTGTTGGCAATAAAAAGTTGGATGACTAGTATGTAAGGATAATGTTTCATCAAATTTTGACTGTTAAAATATCGGGAAAGAATTAACCAATGTATAAATAGGTAAATACCTGGAGCAGTTGAAGATGCACTTTTAACAAATGCCGACAATCCATTAGGGGTTAAAACTGGACTAGAATCGAAAAATTAACCTAAAAAGAAACAGGTAATAAAGTTTAAAAAGTTCAGTTTCATTTTTGAGAGAGGGAGAAGTATAAATTTTTACTTTAGAGGATAGCTGTAAGAAGTGTAAGGAGATATAAATATAAAATTAAGTCGGATGTGGTATATTGGAGTAAGAGAAAGAGTGGAAGGCATGTTGAAAGTTAGGATATACTATTTAAAGTAAGTTGAAAGCTACTAAAAGTAAAAAAATCAAAAAATAGTATAATCAATTTATTGGCATATAAAATGAAAAAAGTTTACCTTGCATTTTTATGGCATCAACATCAACCGGTTTATAAAAATCCTATTACAGGAATTTATGAGCTTCCTTGGGTTAGGTTGCACGCAACTAAAGACTATTACGATATGGTTGCAATATTAGATAATTATCCGAAAATCAAGCTAAACATAAATTTAGTTCCTTCACTGCTTGTTCAACTTGAAGAGTATGCTTCTGGAAAAGCAAAAGATAAGTTTTTGGAAGTAACTTTAAAAGATGCTAGCACTTTAACACAAGAAGACAAAATTTTTGTTTTAAGCAACTTTTTTATGGCTAATTGGGACACAATGGTTGCTCCATATAATAGGTACAATGAACTTTTGGAAAAAAGAGGTAGGAAAACTTTTCAAGATGATGAAATTAAAAATGTCTGTAAAACATTTAGTGCAGAGGATTTTAGAGATTTGCAGGTTTGGTTTAACTTATCTTGGACAGATCCATATTGGCGTAAAAATGACGACTTCATAGCTTATCTATATAACAAAGCTAGAAATTTTACAGAAGAAGAAAAAAACAAACTTATACAAAAACATATAGAAATTTGTGGTATGGTTGTAAAAAAACATAAAGAGCTGCAAGACAGAGGACAAATTGATGTTTCTGTAACGCCATTTTATCATCCAATACTTCCTCTTTTGTGCGATACAAACTCTGCTCTTGAAACAACGCCAAAAATTAACCTTCCATCTAAAAGGTTTGCTTATCCTGAAGATGCCTCATGGCATATAAGCAATGCCGTATCTTACTATGAAAATCTTTTTGGTAGAAAGCCTTTAGGAATGTGGCCGTCAGAAGGTTCTGTATCTAATACTGCAGTTGAGCTAATTAGCAATGCAGGCTTAAAATGGATAGCTACAGATGAAGTAGTTTTGTTCAATAGTGCAAAACACCTTAATAGAGATAGAAGACATTTGTTTAAACCTTTTAAATTAAATATTAATGGTAAAAATTTAGATATTATATTTAGGGATCATGGCCTATCTGATTCTATAGGTTTTGTCTATTCAAAATGGAATCCACAAGATGCTGCTAATGATTTTGTAAACAAAGTAAAAAGTATAGGCGAGTATGCTTGTAGTGTTTGCAAAGCTCCTTTAGTTTCTGTTATTTTAGATGGAGACAATTGTTGGGAATATTATTTAAATGATGGTTGGGATTTTTTACAAGCATTGTATGAAAGATTAAGCGCAGAGTCTGACATAGAGACTGTAAGGATAAGTCAGTACCTTGAAAATTTCCCACCAAGTGATACGATAACGAATTTAACTGCAGGATCGTGGATTAATGGGAATTTTGGTGTTTGGATAGGGCATCCAGAAGATAATCTTTCTTGGGAATATTTAGCTACCACAAGGGATTTTATTAAAGATTATTTTAATAAGCATCCAGACCTTAAAGGGACAGATACAGAAAAAGAAGTTTTAAATAATTTGCATATTCTACAAGGTTCAGATTGGAACTGGTGGTATGGTGATGACCACTCTTCTAGTAGTGATGGCGAGTTTGATTTCATATATAGACAGCATTTTATAAAAATATACAAAATTTTAGGGCAAGAAGTACCAGCTGTTTTTTATAAATCTATAAAATCTATAAAAAGTGCTCAAAACAGACAAGATAAACTTATCAAGCCACAAGGTTTTATATATCCAAAAATTAATGGCAATATTACAGATTTTTTTGAATGGAAAAATTCGGGTTATTATGAAGTTGGTCGTTCCGGTGGGTCTATGCATCAGATATCTACAGTGCTAAAATCTTTTAATTTTGGATTTGATATTAAAAATTTCTATTTGAAATTGGATTTAAATGAACAAAATTTGGTAAAATCATTGGATGAATACTCCTTTAATTTAGTGTTTATTAAGCCTGTAGAAATAAGAGTTGTTTTAAATTTTAGTAGAAGTAAGCAGGTAAACTCAGTTTCGATTGTTTATAATGGTGAGGAAAATATTATCACGCAATCAGCAAAATCTGTTTTTACTAATAGTATAGAATTTTCTATACCATTTGAAAATTTGAAATTTCCTCATAAATATGATAATATGGAATTTGTAATTACTGTTGATGAAAAATCTTATGAAATTGAAAGATGGCCTCAATCTTCTATACTAATACCTCATCCTGATGAAAATTTTAACTTTTTAAATTGGTCATTATAATATAAAATATATAGATAAGTAATGTTTTAATGTTCTTTTTGCAAGCTTAGAGAAAATATGCAATTTAAAGAGTTTACCCTAAACGGGAAAAAGTATATCGAGTCTGTAAAGTTAAATGTATTTTAATAAAACAATCTAATTTTTATTAAAGGTACTAATGGCTTTATACTGTGCGGATATTTAAACCTTGAAAACTGCAGAAAAAGATGTAGGCATTGCAGCTATTGTGATTGACATTGAAAATATTGACGATATGTTAGCAAAGACAATAATAGCATCTACTTCTTTTGCTATAAAAATTGGCATAAAATCCGAAACTGCAGTTTTAGATGTTCTTGAAAAACTTGTTTGATTTTAAATTTTTTTTAAATGGCTGGTTTATTATAAATAAAAATGTAAAGTCAATAAAATTTGTTAATGATCTGTCTAAAAATTTATTTAATTTAAAAGAGCATGCTTTAATTTGAATAAGTCCATTTAATAGTTATTATTCAGAGGATAATTTAAGAAAACTTGTTTGTTGGGGACTTAACAATTTTAAGGATAATGAATGTATGTATTCCAGACTGAGCATTAACATATACGCTTCAAGCAAAATGATTCTATATGCATAAATGGCAATGATTTTATGTTTTCTAGAATGATGTCAAATATAATAAATAATGCTGTAGAATCGTTAGAAAATAAAGATGAAGGTACAGTAGGATATTGGATATACTCTAAAGCAAGACAAAGTAGAAATTTATGTAAAAGATAATGGGAAAGGAATGCCAAAAGAAATGGTAGAAAAGATAATAAACCGTCAAGAAGTTGCAACGACAAAAAAACTGGACACGGGTTTGGGCTTGAGCAAATTATGCAAACTTTAAAAAATATGAATGCACAAATATTGATTAATAGTCAAAAAATGTAGGCACTGAAATAAAGTTGATATTTAATATTGTAAACAAAAAAATGTATAATTAGTATTTAAATTTTATAGTGTCTGAGGTAAAGTAAATGCAAGAATATATTATATGGTTTATAGAGGCAGTTTTTGGAATGGCAATGTTTATAAATGCTGCATTATTTTTGCCTCAAGCTATTAAATTATACAAAACAAAAAATACTGAAGGTTTATCACTTATAACGTTTATTGGTTTTGGTATAATTCAGTTGTCTAGTATTTTACATGGATATATCCGCAAGGACTACATTTTTATGTCCGGAATGCTTTTAAGTATGGTTTCTTGTGGGGGCATTTGTTTTTTAATTATTTATTATAAGATAAAATATAAAACATAAAACTACATAGATTTGACTGATCTCTAACCTCTACCATCGCACTCTCAAAGAGATTAGTTGGATATTGTATTAAGATATACCAGGCTGATTAGTTGTATTTGGACTCTCCAGACTTTAGCTTTCTATATAGTAAATCCTTGCAGTTTTTGAAAACATGCAGCAGTCAAACACATGGAAACACCCTTAATTAGAGCCTGATCTAGCTTGCTTTTTTGTTTAAATGGTTACTTGCGCTTGCTATTTTATTAGTGGATCACTCTTGTAATGTAGATAAGCTTCTAAACCAGATCTGCCTTATAAGACACAAAGTGACTTAACTGACTTTAAAGTAAAGTTAGGAATCAATTTTTATTTCTTTCAAATCTTTTCGATAAAAATAGCCCTAACTCAAACAATAGATAGGTTGGTAAAGCAAGCAAAATTTGACTTAACACGTCCGGGGGAGTTAAGATTGCAGATAATATTAATATAATCACAATAATATAAGCTCTTTTAGAAGATAAAAAAGAGTGTTGTACTATGTTGAACCTAACACAAACCATAACTATAATTGGAAATTGAAACATAACTCCAAAAGCAACTATAAGCCAACTAGCAAGTCCTAAAAAGCTGTTAAGCCCTATTAACGGTCTAAGCGTAGGAGTTGAAAAACTATTTGAAAAACTCATTAATAGTGGAAGTATAAATAATATGCAAAAAGTTGCTCCTAAAACAAAAAGAAAAGATGCAAATATTACCCACAATTTTAATGCTTTGCGTTCATTTTTATGTAATGCTGGAAGCAAAAATTTCCATATTTGTAGAATACAGTAGGGGAAGCTGATAGCTAAAGCTACAGTAAATGCCATTTTAAGTTGTATTACAAAAACTTCCATAGGAGAAAAATAGTTCAAAAAATTCATTTCTTCTGGACAGCTCCATTTAACAAGAAAATCTATTATGTGTGGCGTTATAAAAAACGATGGTATGTATAGTAAAAAAATCACCGCAAGACATTTAATAATGGTCTTACGGAGTTCTTGAAAATGAAATAAAAAAGACTGCGATTTGCTCATTTGCTTTTATTAACTTTTTTAGTTACTTTATCACTTTTAATTTTTGCGTTATGCTCTGCTTCTTCTAACAATTCTTTTGATTCTTTTTTTATGTCTTCTTTAGCTTTTTTAAATTCATGAGTAGCCCTGCCAAGGGCTTTTGCAATCTCTGGAATGCGTTTTGCACCAAAAAGCAACAAAATTACTATCAAGATAACTAAAATTTCAGTAAATCCTATAGACACTTTTACCTCCTTTTAAAAAGACCAGTTATTTGAAGTTTCTAAACTTTGATTACTTTTTTCTATATCATTTTGCTTATTTTTACCTAATTTTACTGGTACTGGATTTTCTGCTTTTAATTGTAAAGTGATAGCGTTTACAAAAATAGCAGTTTTGGGCCTTACAGGGCATGCATTATGACATGCTCCACACCCTATGCAAAGCTCATGATTTATAAAGTATGGAATTCGAACACCTGTTGTTGCTTCAAGTTTCATTTGTAATGCGCCTGTAGGGCATTGTTCTGCACACGCCCCACATTCTGTGTTATCTGTAACTGTTACACAACGAGAAATTATAAGATCTGCAATTCCTATACGGCAAAGCTTTTTTTGTTCTAGCGTCATTTTTTCAATTGCGCCTGTAGGACACACTTTTGAACAATTATTACAATTGTACTCACAAAATCCTTTAGAAAAGTCTAAGTGAACACCGCTAGAATTGTCTCCAAAAGATAAAACATTGCCTTGACAGTTTGTTACACACAAAAGGCATTGCGTACATTTAGACTCAAAGCGTTGATAAGACCCTGCGCCTGGAGGCAGTATAACATTTTGTTTTTTTGAATTTGTTTTTGATTTGGTTTTTAATGCTAACCCTGCACCAAAACTTACCAACGCACAAGCAACCAGTGTGATAAAATCTCTTTTAGATAAATCTGTTTTTATTGGTGCACACTCTTTTTTGTTGTGAAAATAATTTATTGCATTTACTGGACATATTGCTTTACAGTTCATACAGCGTATGCAAGTTTCGTTGTTTAATGATTTGTTGTTTTTTATGTCTATAGCTCCGCAAGGACAACTTTTTTGGCAGTTGCCACAGGCAATACAAGTGGTTTTGTCTATTGTTAATTTAAAAAATCCGTTTTTCGAACATAAGCCAAGTAATGTTCCTGCTGGGCAAATCGCATTACAAAACAATCTTTTTTTTGATGCTACCAAAATAATTAAAATTATTAAAGGCAAAGTGCCTAAAAGAGTAGATTTAACATCAACAACATGATAATTTATGTAGTTTGATGGAACAATTAAGTTGTGCGTAAAAACAATTAGATGGTTAAATATGGTTGCGTTAATACGACCAAAAATTGAGTATGGATCTATCAAAAGAAACGCGTAAGCAAATCCCGATATAAGTAATGAAAAAGAAATTGTTGCAATAATGTAACGTGTCATTTTAAAATTGTATAGTTGTAAACTTTTTTTAGCAGGGCTAAAAAAGTTTACAATGTCTTGTAAAATGCCAAGAGGGCAAACTATAGAACAGTAAAACCGACCAAATATGAAAGTAACTAATAGTACCATGAAAACAGCAGACAAGGTAGCCAAAGAAAATGATACAAAAAGTTTTACTATTGCAGGTATTAATTGCAAAGAAATTATAAAATGTAGCATACTACTTTCTACAACAAAACAAATAGAAGTTATAATTAAAGATAAGCTTGCTAATATTATACGTAATCGTTTAAGCAAAAGAATATTTTTCATAATTATGCCAAAATACGAGCTATGTTTAGTTTGGATAAATCAGAAGTTCCAAACCCTAAGTTCTGCGCAATATTTATGTAGGGGACATCGCTTAAGTTGTAACCTATAACGCCAAGCGCAGCAGTATCTGCTGCTACAATGTCTGGAGAAATTATTAAATATTTCTTTAAAGTAGTATCGTCAACACTAACTCCTCGTGGTCCGTTTGCAAGCATTATGCGGTATGCATCTATAACATTTAGTGTTGGTTTTTTGTAAAGTAAAACTTCTGCTATTGATTGGTTTAAATCATTTCTATGAAATAATGCCTATCCCACACTATGCCCATAAGATTTTTAATTGCACATGACATTTTCGCGCCACCATGATTTTTTAATATGGGAACATTTATAAACACGTCAGCAGTAAGTAAAGGTTTAAACAAAGCACATTTTTTGAGCTTTTTTGCTTGAGGTCGTTGAAGTGTTTCATAAAGATTTTTGTCGTTTGCACGAAGTATTTTACCACCAGCTTCTTGAACAGCTTGTTGTATGCCGCTATTTTTATAAGAAGACTTCCATTCGTTGAGAGTGTGATCAAAAACTAACACTTCTGATGCACCAGCTGACCTTGCTTGACGGACAATCTCGCCAACAAGTTTAGGATTTGTATTTGCTCCATGTTCCGGGCCAGAGTCAAAAGAAATGTTAGGCTTTATAACAACTTTCTGTCCTGGTTTAACGAAAGTTTGTATTCCGCCAAAAGCATTTACCCCTTTTCTAAACATTTCAACAGGTGTACCGTTTCTAACGCCAACAAGATCAGGAGAAGAAATACTTTTTGAATTTTGAGCAAAAATAGTTTTGGGAAGTTTTGTTGCAATTGCTGCTATCGCTGCAACTTTTACTATAGACTTTAAGAAGTTCCTTCTGTTCATACCCTTTTCCTCTCTAAGTAAAAAACAGATATCTAGAACTATTTACTCTATTATTATAAAAAATTAAAAAGTATTACAAAAGAGACAATTTTTCTCCACCGGCACATACGCCGCATAGGCACTCAAACTTTCCACCACTTCACTACTGGCATATAGTAGTTTGGTTAGTATAGTTAAAACCTTATTGGGGTTACCTCAAAGAGCGTTCTATGAGCAATAAACATTTAATATTTCAAATTAACAGAGACCATCCGCCATAGATACTTAAATCACCATTCACACTAGAATTAATATTAACAGTATTATTAGCATTGATACTAGAACTAGCCTCTACAATTAGTAGCACCTTTAGCCACAGAACTACTTACAAACAGGATAATTAAACCCTCCATAGATCCTATCTGCAACACCAGTAGACACGGTGGTAACATTGCCACTAGAATCATCATTACCACCATAACTGCTAGGTCTGACATAGTAATCTCCATCCATAATCCTCACCTCATCAAGATTCCCGCCCATACTACCATTTCCTGCAACACGAAACTCGCTATGATTTACTATATTAATTTCTTGTGATAATCCTATTTCCGGCATCACTGACATAACAACAACTGCTAACATTGAAAACGGATTATATACTCTCTCCTCACCATCCCATGAGTACCCATTATACCAGTACTTTATCTTTGTCAATAATTCTTCTTTACTTATTCCCATATATTCTGCTGTACTTCCTATATATTCTTTAAAGCCATCTTCTAGCTCTTCTTGTGTGTACCCACATATACCTGCATACTTACTATTCATCGTTATATCGTTTAAATTATTCAATGCTGAAAATACTGATAATCCTGCAAATCTTGATACCCCTGTCATAAACATAAACTTTATATGCTCATCACTACCTTTTATCACTTGATAAAAATTATGTAATGTCTCTTTTATTTCTTGATGTACTTCTCTTGCTTTATTTAAACTGTCTATCAGTGGCTTATCATATTCGTCTACCAATATTACTACTCTCTCATCGCTAGCTTTGTGTAGTTGCTCTATTAGCTGTCCAAACTTACTGCCTAGCGTACTGTTTGTTAATGAAACATTGTAATTAATAACTGTAGAATTAATAAAGTCCATTAAAGACTTCTTTAACTCTTCTACACTTGTATAATCTATCTCTGCAAAGTCTAAATGTATTACTGGATATTTCTTACTCCAATTCCACTTATCACACATATACAACCCTTCAAATATCTCCTTATTCCCCTTAAACAACTCCTTTAATGTGCTTATTAGCAATGACTTTCCAAATCTTCTTGGCCTTGATAAAAAATATATCCTTCCACTACTTATCAAATTATATATATCCTCTGTCTTATCTACATATACATCACCACTTCTACGTAATACTTCAAATGACTGCGTCCCTAATGGTAATTTCTTCATAGGTATTCCTTAATAAAATAGAACATATCATGCATATAATTTTTGTTATACTGTTTACAAATTAAGCTGATATTAACCCAACGACGCTAAGGGGCGAATGCGCAAATTATGCTTATATTATACTATTTTTATTTTTCGGGTCTTTAACTTTATAACCATTTGTCTCTATGACAGCGTATTGACGTATTGTGACACCGTTTCTTTTAGCATTTATAACTTCTGCATCTTTTATAGAATTAAAATCTTCATTTAGATGATTATCAATTTTAATTATTACAGTTTTTGAAGTTTCTAAATCTTTAGGAACACTCCAATATGCAAATTGGTTTTGCCTATCATTAGCCAACACAACACCGATCTTACTTTTTGTATAATAAGCTATTACTGCACCCCACTGATGAGAATCTGTTACTGCATACTTAACATTTCTATACAAAATATTACTACCCAATTCTTGCCATCCTGTAAACCAATTTGTAGCATCAGCAATCGCGGCATCTCTAGAAAATCTATAAACAGGAAATATTGCATATCTTATATGTAATCCTAAAAGAATCGAAATCATAAAATTAAAAACAATCCCAATTAAAAGGATATTTCTTTTAAACTTAGAATTTGAAGCAAGTAAATACTGAGCGACCATTATACTAAAAGCAAAATAAGCAGATGCAGGCCAATTTGCGCCAGGGTAACTCTTTAGTGCAGTAATTATAAATATGGCTATTATGGGAACAGAAAAAGAAAATAAGAACCTATGCTTATGCTGATATGCTATATTTTTAGATTTTAAATAGTATATAGAAGCAACTATACCTGAAACAAACACAAACGGGCCTGCAATTAAAGATTGCAAGCCTAAATATTCAAGCACGTAATTCAAATGTAGTTTATTGCCAGATAATCCATGGTTAAATTGAAAAGTAAAAGAAATCCATTCATTCTGAGAGTTCCAAATAATAACAGGCAAAAAAGTTATAAAAGATATAACGAACATAAAATAAAGATGCTTATTTTTCAGCCATTTTAATTTTCCATCTAATAACATATAGACAGCTAAACTTAGCACAAACAAAATTGCAGTATACTTTGAAAGAAACGATAATCCAAGGAAGAAGCCTATTAGGTACCAATATTTTGTTTTGCAGGATTCTATTAAGCGCCATTGATAGTACACAGCAAACGCGAAAAACACAAAAGCAGGAGTGTCTGGCGTAATTATTATAGAGCCAACAAACATAAGTGGCAACGTGTTTAACACAATAACAGAAGCAGAAGCAACTGTTTCATCTTCATGAAACAATTTTTTTGCAAATTTCCATACCAAAATGCTTAACATTATTGTTACAATTATAGAAGAAAATCTAACAGCAAGCTCGGAATTTGATAACAGCGTAGTAATTTTTATAAACCACGCAACCATAGGGGGATGATCGTAATATCCAAGTGCTAATTGCTTTGACCAAAGCCAGTAATATGCTTCGTCTGGGTGAAGAGAAGTAGATGCAGATAAAAAGATTTTAAATAAAACTATAAAACTAACCAAAAAGAGCGTATTTCTTTTGTTAAAAATCTTTGCCATATATTCCCATAGAATTTAAAAAAATGAATTTAGAACGATTGTTAAGTTAAAATTGTACTATTTTCTTGAAATGTCTATCAAGATATGCTAATCATACTAGAATATGAAAAATTGTACAGTAAATAGTGACTGCTTAAATTTCCCACTAGATAGGCCATGTTTTTACCAGAAAAATAACGGCATTTTATGTGAAGACTGCAATCACTACAAAAAGATTTCAAATACGCAAGAAAATAAACGCATTTTAATTATAAAGCTTGGCGCAATGGGCGACGTTTTAAGAACCACGTTTTTGCTTTGGGGATTAAAAGAACTTTACCCAAAAAGTGTAATATCTTGGATTGTTTACGACAAAAATGTTGCTGTTCTTGAAAACAATACATTTATAGACAATATTGTCGCAAATGATGAAAACACACCAAAATTCCTTATAGACAACTATTTTGATGTTGTTATAAATCTAGATCTTGCCTTTGAGAGTTTATCTCTTGCAAAATTGTCAAATAAAGCAAAAGTTTTAGGTTTTACATTAGATGACAATAGAAACATTGTTGCTTCTAACCAATTTGCTCAAGAATGGCTAAAAATGAGCTCTTATGACCAACTAAAAAAGAGCAATTTGTTTACGTACCAACACTGGATGGCGCAAATTATGTCATTACCAAGGGACGACTATGAAATAATAGTACCTCTCCAAGAAGAATCAAAAGAAAAAGCTTTAAAGTTTTTAGATACTAACAATGTATCTTTAAATGAAAAGATTTTAGGGATAAATCCTGGAGCTGGCAAAAGATGGAACTTAAAAAAGTGGACCTTGGAAGGTTTTATTGAAACTGCAAAATATTTTTCAAAAAAAGGGCACACAGTTTTGTTGTTAGGTGGCAACCAAGATGAAAAAGAAATTAGTGCTATTTTAAAAGAAAATATTCCTAATGTAATATCTGCTGGAACAAATAATACAATTGCAGACTTTTTTGCAAAAGTAAACTTATGTAGTACTGTCTTGTGTGGCGACACAATGACTTTACATGCTGCATTAGGTCTTAAAAAAAACGTTGTAGTCCTTTTTGGACCTACATCTATTAACGAAATAGAAATATATTCAAGAGGTATAAAAATACAAAGTAAAAAAGACTGTGTTACTTGTTATAGACAAGAATGTTACTTAGAAAATAATTGTATGAAAGCTATCAATCCAAAAGAAGTAATTAATGCTATAGAAAAGTACCATTAGTTGATCTTGTTAAACAAAATCAGAAAATTATAGGGAAGCACAATGAAAATTGTAGTCATGATTCCAACATATAATGAAGTTTCTAATATAGAAAAAGTAATTTGTAATGTTTTAAAAAGTGTGCCAAACGCACAGGTGATAGTTGTAGATGACATGTCTCCAGACGGGACATATAAAGTAGTTGAAAAGTTGGCTAGTCAAAATAGTAAAGTTCACCTTTTGTTAAGAAAAGAAAAAAGAGGTAGAGGCTATGCTGGAAAAGACGGTTTTGTTAAAGCCCTAGACAGCAATGCAGACTTTATAGTTGAAATGGACGGAGACGGGTCCCATGATCCTAAATATATATCTGAATTTTTAAAGGTTATAAAAGACTGTGACGTTGTTATAGGGTCTAGATATATTGACTGTGGTAAAGATGAAGAAAGAACTTTACTTAGAAAGCTGGTAAGCAAATTTTCAAGATTATACATATCTACAATTTTAGGTGTAGACATAAAAGACCCATCTTCAGGTTATAGAATGTTTAAAAAAGATGCGCTTAAAAAATTTGTATATGAATTAAGAGCTAGCGACCCTTTTATAGTGGCAGAAATTATATACCAACTAAAGAAGAAGAATTTAAAAGTAAAAGAATCACCTATAACTTTTCTTAAAAGGTTTTCTGGAGAATCTAAATTGAGACCAATAACTTTAATTAAATATTTGTTTAAAGTATTAAAATTAAAAATATCAGGAAGATAATCGCATGAATTATAGAATGTGCTTCTGGGCAATAAACATTTTTTCAAGTCTTATTAGACTTTTTATAATAGGTAAAATAGGGCTTACAATAGATGAAGCCCACTATTTTACCTATACGAAATATTTAAGCTTATCTTATTTTGATCATCCTCCGCTAATAGCATACTTAATTAAAGTGTCAACCCTCGTTTTTCAAAACAACATAGAATTTGGGGTTAGATTCCCAGTAGTTTTAATTTTCTTTTTATCCGGTTGGATTTTTTTTATATGTGCAAAAAAACTATACAATGAAAAAACTGCTTTTGTTAGTGTTTTACTGTTAAACGTTTTACCTGTATTTTCTTTTCTTGGTGCAGTAGTAGCAGTTCCGGACTCCCCTTTAGCACTATTTTGGCTTTTATCTTTACTTACTTTTATCAAGGCAATAGAAACATCTAAGGGTAAATTTTGGTATCTGTTTGGCATTTGTACAGGTTTTGCAATGCTTTCTAAATATAATGGTGTTCTACTGCCAGTGTGTGCAGCTTTGTTTCTTGTTTTGTCCAAAAAGTACAGGTTCTGGTTTACAAGGAAAGAACCATATATTGCTGTTTTTATATCTTTTATAATGTTTTTGCCGGTAATTATGTGGAACATACAAACCAATTGGGCATCTTTTGGGTTTCAGCTAGGGCATGGATTTGGCAGCTCAATTCCAAAATTTTCTTTTAATTTACTAGCTAAATCTTTGGGAGCGCAAGCAGGATATATTTCTCCTTTATTATTTTTAACTTTTATAGCAGCTACTTTCTTGTGCTTGAAAGATATATTTAAGAAAAAAGACGAAACATCTTTATTTATTGTCTGTTTTTGTGTTCCAGTGCTTTTTTTATTTGACTTTATTGCAACTTTTCATGAGATATTACCTCACTGGCCTATTATGGGATATTTAGTACTTTCTATTTATGTGGCCAACTTAACGCTAAAATTTTGGAACATAAAATGGTTTAAAATATACTCTTATTTGTCTTGGGCTCTGGCAGTATTTATGGTTGTTATTGTTCATTTGCATATTCTTTATGGCATAGTGCCAATAAAAAAGTTTTTACCTCAAAGGCAAATAGAAAATGTAAAGTACGGAATTTCTGAAGCTGAAAGGATAGATATTACAAACGAAGTTTATGGTTGGAAAGAAGTAGGAGCTGAAATAGAAAAAATTTTAGATTCTTATCCTAAAGACAACAAACCTTTTATTTTTACTTATAAAAGTTACCTTGCTAGCGAGCTTCAATATTGTGTCCCAACTCTAAGAGTGTTTTGCATAAGCGATAGTCCTAACGCCTATAACTTTTGGCAGGCAGACTTAAAAAAGTTTAAAAACAAAAATGGCCTATTTATTTGTAACGATTTCTTCTTTGCTAGCCCACAAGACAGATACGGAACCCAAGCATTTGCATCTTATGAGGAAGTAAAAATATTGCCAATTTACCGAAACGGCATAAAAGTAAAAAATTTCTTTTTTACTTTATGCAAATCGTTTAATCCTTCAAAACTTCCTGAAGAATATTCTAAAAGTTATACAAGTAAAAAAAATAATATATTTAAAGAGTTGACAAGGTATGACTATGCAGCATTTAGATTTATTAACGGTTCTTTAAAATGTAAGATTTTAGATTTCTTTATAGCTCCTATCTCTTATTGTGATTCTAAGGATTTTAATGTTAGTTTTTTCGTAATTCTTATAGTATCTTTATTAATACTGTGGCAAACTAAAAAAGACACTTTTTGGACAAACTTAGCTCTTTTAGCAAGCGTCTTAGCTGTTTGTGCTATACTCTATTTTATGAAAAATTGTTTTGAAAGACCTCGCCCTTTATCTGTATTTGGGAGCGAAAGTGTAAATACGCTTTATGAGAAAATACACAGAAACTCATTCCCATCAGGACATACGGAAATGACTGTTGCAGTGTGCACGTTTATGTTTATACAAGTAAAGAAGTACTGGTATTTATACATATTTTTTGGTATTTTTTCAGGCTTTTACAGAATATATGTAGGAAGTCATTTCCCGTCAGACGTTTTTGTTGGAGCTTGTATAGGTGTTTTTTTTGCATACATTATTGTTGAATTGTTTAAAAAACATATGAAATATTCGTTGTAAAAACGCAACTAATTATTATAACACATACCAATTAAACAACTCTAAATGAGGGGTTGACACTACTCTATGCCACAAAGAGATGTGAAAAGTTTAAACACTCAAAGTAGAGATGGCTTAACAATACATTTCACAGCTTAAGCAATAAATGAATACAATATTGGCAAAGAAGAAAAAGTGTACTTGTTTTTGTGTAAAGAAAATACCTTGACAATAACCTTGACAAAAGAGATAATATGAGCATGTTTGATCCAAAATATAATTTAACAAAAAAATTGCTTGAAAATATTTCTGCCATAGAGCGATTATATGGACAAATTGAACAGTTACGTTTACCTAGAAGTTTATGGTTAAATTGAGAGCGTGGCAACCTTATACAATCAGCATATGTTTCAAATAGTATTGAAGGTAACTCTCTATCCTTTGCTGAAGTTACCAATTTATTATTAGGAGGTAGAATCCCGGTAACACGGGATGAAAAGGAAGTTGCTAACTATTTTGGATTATTAAAACAGTTGACATCTTTTAAATCGTTTGACATAGATACTTTGTTAAATATACATAGACAACTTCTTGCTGGAGTTAATGAAAAAATTGCTGGAAAGATTAGAAATACTGTTGTAGTGGTAGCAAATCATGTAAAAGCATTTAAAGGTGTAAAACTTGTTATTAAACATAATCCGCCTTATCATAAACAAATAGAAATCAGAAAGCATTTACAATATCTTTTAAACTGGGCTAGAGAAGATGATTAGACAATTCCTATTTTAAAGGCAGGTATATTTCATTATCAATATGTCTATTTGCATCCCTTTGCTGACGGTAATGGCAGGGCTTGCAGATTACTAACTGCTTTGTTTTTAATACAAAACGGATATCTTATTAACAAATACTTTGTCCTTGATGATTACTATGATACTGATAGAGCTCTCTATTCTAACAAGTTGTCTACTGCCGATTCTGGGAATTTAAGTACATGGCTTGAATATTTTACAGATGGTATAAGATATTCATTGCAACGTGCAATTTCTAAAGCAGAAAATTCATTGTCACAAATTGCTGTGTCTATGAGTCCGACACCAAGAGAGGCGCAAATTTTAGAGAAATTTGTGAATATAAGAGAATTTAGAGTAAATGATATTACCAAATTCTTAAGAGTTTCTAGGCAACAAGCAAACAATCTTTTAAGGGGATTAATAGAAAAAGGGCGTATTGAAAAACATGGAACAACTAAAGGGGTTTTTTATAGAATCTTGTAATACCATTCTTTTCATTTTCCTTAAAATCAAAAAACCAATCAAATACAGGCATAGGGTTGTATTACAAGCAAAAATGTTGCCTCTAAATTAAATAAATTCTAAACATTCTCCAGTAGTATTGCTATTATAAAATACACAAATAGCAATACTATTAATGTTTCCTTGTAATATGTCAAAAGCAGACCTGGTTTTAGAATCTTATCGGAGGTACTTTAAAGAGTGGCTTATGAGCAATAAACATTTAATATTTCAAATTAGCTCTGTTTGCAGCAAAATTCATTTAAGTCTTTGTTGTCTTATCATTTTGCAAGTTTGCTAATTTGTTTAAATGTTTGCTGCGATTGCTCTAGTAACGGAGATAAGATTCTAAACTAGACCAGCCAAACTACTATATGTCAGTAGTGAAGTGGTGGAAAGTTTGAATGTCTATGCGGCGTATGTGCGGATTGAGAAAAGTATAAAATAATACTTGACAAAAAATCAATGTTATGTTATAATAGCCTACCATTTTTTAAAAGAAGAGTTGGCTAGATTGTTTGGAAAGTAAAAAGGTACTTGACAAAAAAATAAAAAGTGTTGTATAATTATTAGTCTCAACACAAATTCTTTTGTTAAAAAATAAAGTCAAAGGGTTTAAGCTTCCAAATAAGGATATCCCAACTAATAAATAATATACTTTATAATATTCCTTTGCTGGTTTTGATAATAGTGAAAGGCAAAGGAGAGAATCTTTTGTTGATCGAAGTTCTTTGAAAACTGAATAACACGCAGATAAGCGCCTCATTAAAGAGACAATCGTATGATTCAAAAGTTAATCTTTAATATTGTTTTGCAAGAAACTTGTATTATAATATAGTATTGTAACGTAAGAGCTTATTAACAAATCTCTATAAATTTTTATGGAGAGTTTGATCCTGGCTCAGAGTGAACGCTGGCGGCGTGCCTAACACATGCAAGTCGTGCGAGATTTTGCAGAGTATCGCAGAATTTAGCGGCAAACGGGTGAGTAACACGTAGGAAACCTCCCTCAAAATGGGGAATATCTCCGAGAAATCGGAGTCAATACCACATAATACCACAGCTTGGCATCAAGCAAGGGTTAAAGCAGTAATGCGTTTTGGGATGGTCCTGCGGACTATAAGCTAGTTGGTGGGATTAAGGCCTACCAAGTCTATGACGGGTATCCGGCCTGAAAGGGTGAACGGACACACTGGAACTGAGACACGGTCCAGACTCCTACGGGAGGCAGCAGTGGGGAATTTTGGACAATGGGGGAAACCCTGATCCAG
>JAITSL010000023.1 GCA_031287855.1 Candidatus Endomicrobiellum roisinitermitis | reverse complement strand
ATTAAAAAATGATAACCTGCTTGGCAATAAAGTAAATTTTGCTTTAGGACCTTTACATATCCCATATTTAAATTCAAGTTTAGACTATAGTATTATTTTAAATGACATTTTCGATTCCAGAGAATACTCTAGAGTATATTTTAACATTTATGAAGAATTGCTTGATAAAAATATCATTAAATTTACTCCATATCCAGGATTATATAACGAATGTGGTGCTTATAAAAATAATGTTTTTAGTATTGATGCAAAAGGAGATATTTTTAAATGTTTTGAAAATGTATTTGATACATCTGAATCTATAGGTAATGTAAGTAATAAAAGCATAAGTTTAAATTATAAGCATACAAAATGGATAAAAAAGGATTTTGATTTTGAGAAATAAGAATGTTACCATTGCAAATTACTGCCCGTATGTAAAGGTGGATGTAATATGGTAAGGAGATTTAAAGAAGAAAGTAATATAGGGAATTTTTTAGATTTAGGATGTAACGAATGGAAATATGAATATGAGAAAGGGTTGAAATTATATTATACAAGTCTCAAGAAAAATGAAAAAAATTAATACTGTCTTTAATCTTTTTAAAAATTACAAGACAGAAGTTTTTCAATATTTGTGTATTGATCTTTTGTTGAAATTTATCAATATAGTTACAGCTTTTTTTCTAATGATTTTTGTAGACACAATTAATATTAGTAATAATTTTATTTTAATTTTTGTAATTTTATATATTTCTGTACTAATTTTTAGCTCACTTTCTGTTTTATTTAAAACTCTTACTTTATACTTATTAGAAAATAGAGTTTTATTTGATTTTAGGACAGTCATTTTAATAAAATTTTTGAATGCTAAGTATAACAGCAATAGCAATTTAAACAAAGGTCCATACTTATCACAAAGAATTATAAGTGATACAGAACTTATAAATAGTTTATTTATAAGGCCAATAGCAACAAGTATAAGTTCTATATTTTTTCTAGTTTGCTTAATACCTATATTTTTACAATTTAATTTTTTAATTATTTTATTGATTATTTTAAGCGCTATTTTCCCATCTCTATTCTTTTCTTTTTTTAATAAAAAAAATCAATACTTTACATCTAAACACCAAGAAGTGTTCGCTTTATATTCTTCAAAATTATCAGATATAATAGATTCTGTTAAAGAAATAAAACTATTTAACATGTATCAAAAAGAGATAACTGAAATTAATTCTTCTGCTGAAAATTTAATTTGGATAAACACAAAACAAATGTTTTGGGGATTTACATCTGGACAATTCAGCGTAGCTTCACAACACATTATCATTGGTATTTTACTTGGATTTTTAGGGTATCAAGTTCAACAAAAAGTTATTACTTTAGGACAAGCAGTTTTTATTTATAATATATCTGATAACCTTTTCTATGTTATTAGCAGTTTTTGGAGTCTTTATTTTTTTACTAAAAACTCTAATGTCCCATGGAAAAGGGTTAAGAGAATATTACTTAGACAAGGTGAAGATAAAAGTTTTAAAGATAATTATCCTGATTACAAAATTGAAAAAGTTAAAAATATAGCTTTCAATGATGTTTCAGTAGAGAAAAATAACAAAATTATATTAAGGAACTTAAATTTTGAAGTTAATTTAAATGATAAAGTTATTATAACTGGACATACAGGAGCTGGGAAAACTACAATTTTAAACCTAATAGTACTTTTTGATAGACTATCTTGTGGTAATATTTTGATAAACGGTATAGATTTGTATGAAATAAATATTAAAAATCTTAGATCTAAAATATCATATTTTACACAAGATTCATTTTTGTTTAATAAAACGATTAGAGAAAATATTCTGTTAGATTTAGATTATAATAGTTCACCAGTAGCTCAAAAGTATCCAGAAATTTTAAAAATATGTTCTCTTGAGACTTTGGATGATAATAAAGTGGTAGGAAATAAAGGAATATTTGTTTCTGGTGGGGAAAAACAAAGAATAAGTTTAGCAAGATGTTTAATGAAAGATTTTGATGTTTTGCTACTAGATGAATTTGGAAATTCTGTTCATGAAAGTATGGAAACCGAGATTTATAAAAAGTTGATTAATTTTTATAAAGACAAAATTATTGTTGCTGTTTCTCATAGAACAAATATTGCTAATTTGTTTGAGAAAAAGATTCAATTATAAATTATAGTGAGAAATAAATGAATCAAAAACAAATATCTTTTTTAAACAATTTAATTATATTGATATCTATAATTTTTATAATTATATTTTTTGTCCCAATATTTATGATTAACCTTCCTTTAGACTATCAAATCAATGATAATAATCTAGTGATAGATGCAAAAGATTTAAACATGCAAAAAGACTTATTTATAGAAATTAAAAATAATACCATAGCTACGATAACTCATAAAGAAGCTAATTTAAAGATTGATAAATCTAATATTAAGGATAATCAAATTATTTTAGATACAGGCAAATTAAATATAGACAAAAATCTTAAAATATACTATAGCTTTAAGAAAAGTATTATAAGTTATATCTTGAAAAAGAATGTATTTAATTAAACTATTACTGAATCTTTAATCATTCAAAATTATTTCTGCTACTCTTTTGCTTACACCAACATGGCCTAACATCTGCCTAAATAAAAGAAGTTCCTGGACTTTTGGCATATAATTTTTAGGTTTTAGTTGTGAAAGTACATACTCTGATATTTTATTTGGATTTGCGTTAAACTGAATAAATTCAGAAACAACATTTTTAGAAGATAAAATATTAACCATAGTTATATATTTTACTTTTATAATTGCCCTGAAAAAGAAATAATTAAGATATGGCAGCTTATATATTATAGACATAGGAATACCCATTAATGCATTTTCAAGACTTACAGTACCAGATGGACAAACAGCAAAATCTATGAGTTTTCTTTGAGTAAAATCATTTGAAATATCCACTTTAATATAATCTGGCAAATTATAATCAATGTCAGAATTTACACAAAACATTATAAACTGCGCATTTATCTTTTCTTTGAGTATCTTTGCAGTTTCAAGAAGTATTGGAATGTGGCGTTTAATTGTCTGGCTACGGCTGCCAGGGAATAATCCTATTAAAGGAGAGTTAAGAGCACTAAACGGTTTACTATTAAAATTATTTTTTTGTGTTATTTTGTCTATTAACGGATGCCCTACAAAAACAGCGTCAACTCCATTTTGTTTATACAATGCCTCTTCAAAAGGTAAAATAACAAGCATCTTTTTTACAGTTTCTGCAAGTTTTTTTATTCTTGAACTTCTTGATGCCCAAACTTGAGGACTTATATAATAAAATACTGGAATATTTAACTTCTTTGCAAGTCGTGCAATATGTATATGAAACCCATAATAATCTACCAGTATTATTTTACTTGGACGTTCTATATAAAGTATAGAACTTACTTTTTTTAATAATTTTTTAAAATATAAAATTTGCTTTAAAGATAAAAGGCCAAAAGCGTTTATATTAACTATGTCTTCAATAAAATAATCAGAAGCACATTTTAAATTATTACCACCTAAAGCAATCACATGGCAATTTTGATTTATATTTTTAATTTCCTTTATGACATTTGCAGCATGAATATCCCCTGACAAATCTCCAGCTGATATGAAAATCTTATCATTTGCCATTAAATCACCATTTGACTTTTTCATATTTTGAAATTGGAAACATTATATTCTCATTTCCACAATTGCCTCCACTTTTAATAAGCTTGACAAGCTTGTTTCACACTTTTTTATAACCTTCATAGTAATATGATTGTTCTATGCCTTTAAAAATAATTTCGTAATTATCAACATCATCTGTTAAATTGTCCCCAAGTAACGTCCTAATTTCTAAACCGTTGATAGGGCTGCGTTCCATTGCCTGCAAATATAGTTCTTTATCAACATTTTGCCAATTAACAACTTTGTGCAGATTCTTCTTTAAGACTAAATCAAGCCAAATTCTTGTAGCTCTGCCATTTCCTTCCATAAAAGGATGGGCAATGTTCATTTCAATATATTTTGCAATAATTTCCTCAAATGAGCTTTCAGGCATTTGTTCAATTTTTAGCAAGGCTTCTTTAAGGTATAGACTATTAGCAAACTTAAAATTACCTTTTGAAATGTTTTTCTCACGAATTTTGCCAGCAAAACCGTACAGTCCATCAAATAAATATTTATGAATTTCTTGCAGACTTTTTGTGGTCCCGATTTCAAAATGATTAATTTCACCAGTTTCAAACAATTTATAGGCATTTTCTAAACTTTTTTTGTCAATTTTTCGCATTCTTTTCCGCCATTAAAATACCATATTTTTCAAAATGTTAAGAGCAAGTTCTACAGCATCTCTACCTTGTTCTCCTGAAACTAAAGGTTTCTTACCTTCAATTACATTGCTTAAGAAATTATCAAGCTCATAAAAAAGAGGCTCCTTAATAGGGAGTTTAGGCTTTTTTATATCTATGTCAAACAAAGAAGTTATTTTTTCTTTCCCCTCTTTTTTAGTGTAAACCTTAAGACTTTTACCAGCATAATCTATAGAAATATAACTGTCATCTTGAAAAATCCTTATCTTTCTGCATTTATCCATTGACACTCTACTTGCAGATACGTCTGCAACACATCCATTTGCATATTTCAATCTTACTTTTGCAATATCTTCAGTGTCAGAAAGAATTTTTGCACCGTACGCTTCAACAGAAACAACTTTATCTTTTATAAAAGAAAATAAAATGTCTAAATCATGAATCATTAAATCTAGTACCACACCTACACGGTTTGTTCTAGAGTCATAAGGACCAAGTCTGTTGACTTCAATAAACTTAGGTTTACTTATAAACGGGATTGCTGCAATAATTGCAGGATTAAATCTTTCTATATGTCCTACTTGTAAAACCAAATCTTTAGATTTGGCAATTTCTATAAGCTCTTGAGCTTCTTGAACATTTAAAGTGAAAGGTTTCTCTACAAGACAATGCAGGCCAGCCTCTAGAAGAGGTTTGGCAACTTGATAATGATACTGGGTAGGGACAGCAATCACTACAGCATTTACTTTGCCTATCAAATCATTAAAATCTGT
>JAITSL010000017.1 GCA_031287855.1 Candidatus Endomicrobiellum roisinitermitis | reverse complement strand
TATTGCAAATTAGCTCTGTCTGAAGCAAAATACATAGTAAGTCTTTGTTGTCTTATCATTTTGCTAGTTTGCTAATTTGATTAAGTGTTTGTTGCGATTGCTCTAGTAACGTAGATAAGATTCTAAACTACACCAACCAAACTATAAAGAGCGGCTTATGAGCAATAAACTTTTAATATTTGCAAAGTTTTGACAAAACAAATAATAATATCGTAGTATTAATAAAAATAAAAAGTATGAAGTGGTTTAAATTAGTGGTTTAAATTATTGGAGAAAAAATGAATATAAGGGCAGCTAAAGTTGCAGATGTAAAAGAGATGCACGATTTAATAAAACATTATGCAGACAATAAAGAGATGCTTCATAGGTCGTTAAATGCTATGTATGAAAGTATTCAAGAATTTGTTGTTCTAGAGCACGAAAATAGAGTTATAGGATGTGGAGCTTTACATGTTTCTTGGGTAGATTTAGCTGAAGTTAAGGCTTTAGCAGTTTCAGAGGATTTTAAAGGTAAAGGGTTTGGAAGAAAAATAGTTGAAAAATTGCATGAAAATGCAAAATATTTAGGTATAGAAAAAGTTTTTACATTAACTTTTAAACCAGAGTTTTTCAAAAAATTAGGTTATTCTGTAATTTCAAAAGAAATGTTACCTCATAAAATTTGGAGCGAATGTGTAAATTGTTATTTGTTTCCAGATTGTGGAGAAGTTGCGCTGCTTAAGTCTATACAATAAAAATGTAAGACTAAATAGGCCAAGTTTTAGACATTTTATATTTAAAGAACTACTAAAAAACATTTTAAAGTTTAATTTCTCTTCTTTTAGCTCTGCAAGTCTTTTGGCAGCGCTAGAGGCAGAAACGGCTCTATTAGAGGGTTACCACAGTGGAATAGACATGAGGGGGATACACATATGAGGGCTGGATGTATGCTTTTGTGTACATGAAGGTAAAACTTCAAAACTGAAAAGCGTAAAAGAAAAGCTAGGATGGAGAATGAGTCGTTGTGAAGTAGAAAGAAAAAATGATGAGCTTAAAAATAGCAAAATTGAATATAATTCTATCAAATTCTTAGTTAGTTCAGAATATGGAGTAAATGAAAAAATTTCATTCAATTTTAAGTTTCTTTATGGTTTGGGGGCATATACTCACAACGAATATACGAAGAATAAAGAAGAATACGTAGCGACAAGTGTAACTCCAGAAGGAGAAATATTGGTAGGGGCGAGTTATTTTCTAACAAAAAGGCTTGGATTAGGCATTGATTTGGGGTACAGCTTCTCAAAGAATATAAACAGGAATAGAGAAAATAGTGAAAGATTTGACCCTTCTGGTTTAGTAACAATGCTAAATTTTATAGGTAAGCTTTAGTTAAATGTTTTATTTTATCATGTATCCATATGTTGTTAAATGAGAAAAAGTAAAGACAAAAAGGTGAGAGTTTCTCTCACCTTTTTTTGTTGCCTAAAAATAAATTCAAAAGCTATAAAAGTCTGCGCTCGCTTGTCCTCAAGTACGCGCACTTTTTGCCTTTCTTTAATATTAAATATGTTCCATTGGTTTTTTAAGAAAAATATGGAACAAAACAACTGAACATTTCTTTTAGGAATACTTAAAAAGTGGTGGCGTATTTACGTCAACCATTCATATAAAAGTCTCAAGACTTTTGCAACTAATAAAAAAAGATTATGCACTCGTTGATGAGATCTTTTCGTCTTAAGGCTCACGCCTGCAGTTTCCAAAAGGTTTATGTTTATTATGACTTACAAATCTAAGTGTAAAAGAAAATAATAGACATGCCTAAATATCTAAGTAAATAAGTCATATTGTCCAAGCAAAAAGTCTTCAAGCCCACAATTTGCGCTTCCTATAATAAAGTTTAACGATTGAAGATATAATTTTTTAAACTCTATACTCCCACCACTTCTTTTCAATCTCCCGCTTTTTACTTCAATAGCTGTAATTTTATTATATTTTTGCAGAACAAAATCAACCTCATGTTCACGTTTTCTCCACCAAAATACATCAAAACCTTCCTCCTTGCTACGTGCAAGTAGGTATGCGCCTACAGCGCTTTCTACTAAATGCCCTCTAGTGTCAGATAGCTCAAGCAACCTATTGCGATCTGCTCCAGCAGAGTAAGTCATAAGAGAGGTATCAAAGACCATGCCCCGCGGAGAGCTTTGTTTTATTTTTATCTTATTTAACGAAAATTTTTGTAATCCACATAAAACATTTGCTTTTTCTAAAAGATCCAAGTAATGAGCAATCGTAACTGTATTGCCTGCTTCCTGTAATTGTCCAATAATCTTAGTATATGATAATTCTTGTGCAGAATATATTGATCCTAATTTAAATAAAGGCTTAAGTAATGCCGCGGCTTGCGCACCTCTTTCATCATAAGAACATCTTGTGAAATTGTCGGTTCTACAATAGAAGTTCCTATATACCGTGCCTAGCGCTCTTTATCATTTTTTAATACAGCTGCACCTGGATATCCACCAAAAAAAGAAAATCGTTTATTATATCCAAAAGCTTCTTTACACTCTTTAAAATTCCAGTGAGGGCTATAAAGAACTTCAAAACGACCCATAAGAGACTCACTCTGATAACCCTTTTTGTAATAATAATGCTGATGAGCCTGTGAGGACTACTTTTAAAGGAATATTATTATGAGTATCTTCATCCCATAATTGTTTGATTAACGATGGCCAATCAGAAATTTTTTGAATTTCGTCAACAACTAAAATTGTATCTTTGCTTGTTCGTTTTTGAAGTAACCTTGCTTGCATCCATTCATTATTTAACCATTCTTTAGATGTTAGTATAGCATCATCAGCACTTACGTAGTAGTTAGGAGTTTTTACATTTTTTATAGCTTGTACTACAGCAGTAGTTTTTCCAGTTTGACGTGGACCTACAACTATTTGAATAAAATTCCTTTTTTCCAACAGTCGTTTTTCTAGCTGTTTAACTAATTTTCTTTCGAACACAGAAGGCCTCTATCATTACAAAATACTCATTATATTTATCTAATTGTAAATTGTATTGGGGAAAAAATGGGTTGTCAAATTTTTGTAATATTTCTTAACATAATAAGAACGGGACAAATATTAATATTTCTAGTGCCTAAGTATGCTGGTTTGACCTAGGTTAGAATCTTATCGGAGTTATCTTAAAGAGCAGTATATGAGCAACTAAACATTTAATACTACAAAAGGTGTCTGTCTAAAAAACCCTAATATCTATATTTGCTGTGAATTTTTTGACAATGCAAGGCAAAAACGCAGGGGTTATAGTGTCATAAGCACAAGTTTTTTAACGCAGTAGTGTAGGAAAAGGCATAGTAAGGATAGGCGTTAAGGTTTTTAGACAGCCCCCATGCACTGTCCGAAGCAAAATACTTTTAAGCCTTTGTTGTCTTATCATTTTGCAAGTTTGCTAATTTGATTAAATGTTTGTTGCGATTGTTCTAAGAACGTAGATAAGGATTCTAAACTAGATCAAACGTCAGGAGATACCATAAATGTCAGTAATGATGTGAGTAGAAATGGTGATGGAGGTTTGAATGTTTATGCGGTTTACTATAACCTTGTATAAAAATGATTTGAGTTTGCCTAATGTAATCTATATGGGTTGATGTGCCAGATGGCGTTGTAGTAAACTATGAGCATCATAGCACAGTTTATGTTAAAATGCTAAGAATGTTAGTGTAAATTCTATACACAGCTTTGATGTGTTTAAGTTTGATTTGCCTAATAATGTCAATAATAAGGATACTGTCTTAATAGTTAATAATCAAAATGTTAATGTTGATATCTAAAAAACTTATTTGTTCCTACTAAAAAACAAGGAGCAGGCTAGCTATAATATGCCTACTCCTTATTTTTTAGTGTGTTCGTTCGTGCCAAACACGAATTACTTTTTAGTTTATTACTTTATTTAGTACCGACTACTCGACTATTCTTGTGACTACTCTTCTATTTTTAGAGTGAGCTTCTTCAGTACTTGCAGTATCTGCTAACTTATCCTCTCCATAGGACTCTATTGTCATTCTACTACCATCAATTCCTTTACTTTCATAAAACTCTTTTACTTTCTCTGCTCTCTTATATCCCAATCCTTCATTATACTTCCTTGTCCCTCTCTCATCTGCATGTCCTTCCAATACCACCTTTACTTCTGGATGGTT